>JBDUCV010000099.1:0-5887 GCA_040003255.1 Actinomycetota bacterium | reverse complement strand
CGACCGCCCCGCCGACGACCGCCGCACCCCCGCCCAGCACGACCCCGCCGATCACTACCGCACCCAGCACGATTCCGCCGACCACTACGGCTCCCACCACGTCCAGCGCAGCTCCGACCACGACCGCCCCGCCGCCGCCGTCGCCGACGGCCCCGGCGCCGCAGGCCGATCCGGGCCCACCACCCGCGCGGATCGGGGGCTAGCTTTCGGCGGCAGGCGGCCGATGTCGCGTGCGAGGATGCGCCGGTGACCCACGCGGCCCGGGCCAGGCGCATCGCCCAGCCAGTGGACGACGTCAGCCCAGCGCCGAGCCGAGCCGACCCAACAGTGGCCCGCGCCGTTCGGATGCTCGGTGGCGCGTGGGGACGCCACGCCGCGACCGGACGATGGTGGTCGCCGTTGCGCGTGCTGCTGGCGCTCGGCTCGTTCACGCTCGTCCTGGCCTTTGTGCAGAAGGCGCCGTGTGCCGATGCCAATTGGGTTGCGAACAAGCAGTACACGCACGCCTGCTATTCCGATGTCATCCCGCTGTGGGGCGTCGAGGGCCTCGACATCGGGGCAGTGCCCTACCGCGACCACGCCGTCGAGTACCCGGTGCTGACCGGCGGTTTCATGTGGTTGGCGGCCGGCATCACGAACGCCGTCGATGGTCTGTTCACCGCGTTCTCTGACGTGCAGATCTTCGGTCTGGTCACCAGTCTGCTGCTCACCATCTGCGCGCTGCTGATGATTGTCGGAACGGTCGGCGCTGCCGGGCGTCGTCCGTATGACGCGGCGCTAGCCGCTGTCAGTCCGTTGCTGATCTTCCACGCCTTCTCGAATTGGGATCTGCTGGCGATGACGTTCGCCAGCTGCGCGCTATGGGCGTGGGCGCGAAATCGTCCGGTCGCTGCCGGTGTGCTAATCGGTCTCGGCACCGCGGCGAAGCTGTACCCCGCCCTGTTGCTCGTCCCGATCATCGTGCTCGCGTGGCGCACCGGCCGCCTCGGTCCGGCACGGTGGGCCTGCGTCGCGGCGGCGGCCAGCTGGGCGGCCGTGAACCTCCCGGTGGCTTTCGCCTACCCCCGCGGCTGGCGCGAGTTCTTCACGTTCAACATCGACCGCGGCACCGAGTGGGACACGATCTGGTACATCGGCCATTACGCGCTCACCCAGCACGAGACGAGCTGGAAACCGCCAGGTCTAGTGGTAGCTGGCCTCACCGGGGCCGCCGAACTTGGCGTGGCCGTGCTCGCCCTGCGCGCCCCCCGACGGCCACGGGTGGCGCAGATCGCCTTCCTCGCCGTCGCCGCGTTCCTGTTCACCAGCAAGATCTGGAGCCGGCAGTACTCGCTGTGGCTCGTGCCACTCGTGGCCTTGGCCCGTCCGCGCTGGCGGGTCGCGCTGATCTGGCAGTTCAGCGAGATCGCGCTGTGGATCGTGTTCATGCTGTTCCTGCTCGGGCTTGGCGACCCGGCGCACAGCGTGCCCTACGGCTGGCTGCTGCTGTGCGTGGTCGCCCGAGACTTGATGCTGCTGGCGCTTGGCGGGCTGGTCGTACGCGAGATGTTGCATCCCGAGCTGGACGTGGTGCGCTCCGGTGGTGTGGACGATCCGGGCGGCGGCCCATATGACGCAGCGCCTGACCGCGCACGCAGTCAGCCGGTAGACACCAGCGAGGACTTCAAAAACTCGATGTCGGCACCCTGACCGTCGGGGCCGCCGGGCGTCTCGACGATGACGTCACTGCCGGCGTCCCGCGCCACGGCGACGATCTGCCCTGGGTCGATGGTGCCGGTGGTGAAATTCGCGTGCCGGTCGGCGCCGGAGTCGAATGCGTCACGGCTGTTGTTCGCGTGCACCAGGTCGACGCGTCCGGTGATCGCGAGCACCCGCTCGACGATGCCGGCGAGATCCTCGCCGCCCGCGTACGCGTGGCAGGTGTCGAGGCAGAAGCCGGGACCGAACTCGCCGATGGCGTCCCACAGCCGGGCCAGTCGGTCGAAGCGGCGGGCCATCGCGTTGTTGCCGCCCGCCGTGTTCTCGATCAATATCGGCAGCGGAAAGCCGCCGCTGTCTGACGCGGCGCGTGCGAACGTCTTGCGCCAGTTGTCGTAGCCCACCTCGGCATCGTCACCGGCGTTGACGTGGCCGCCGTGCACGATCAGTCCCTTGGCGCCGACCGAAGCCGCCGCAGCCGCGTGCTGGGCGAGCAGCTTGCGACTCGGAATCCGGATGCGGTTGTTCAGCGTCGCCACGTTGAGCACGTACGGCGAATGGATGTAGACGGTGAGCTCGGTGCCGCGGATTGCCTCGGCGTGAGCGTGTTCGCGCGGCGCCTTCCAGGCCTGCGGGTCGGCGAGGAAGAACTGGACCGCATCGGCCCCGGTGGCCGCCGCCGCGGCGAGCGGGTCGACGGAATCTACGTGCGCTCCGATCACTGGCATGGTGTCGAGGTTATGCCTGCCCGCTGACGCCGGCCATCGAGGCGAAGCAGGCGATTTCGGTTGGGACGCCGTCGGCAGGTAACCTAAGGGGATCGTTTGCGTCAGAGGTCTGGCGCATCCTCCTGCTGCGGACAGTCCGCGGCCGATGAGTCCATAGGAGGCATGGCCCAGCTATGCGCCACTACGAAGTCATGGTGATCCTGGAGCCGACGCTCGAGGAGCGCACCATCGCCCCGTCCCTGGACGCCTTCCTGAGCGTGGTCAAGAAAGACGGCGGCACCGTCGAGAAGGTCGACATCTGGGGTAAACGTCGACTTGCCTTCGAGATCGACAAGCACGCCGAGGGCATCTACGCCGTCATCGATCTGCAGGCCGAGCCCGCGAGCGTGCTCGAACTGGACCGTCAGCTGAATCTCAACGAGTCGGTGCTGCGGACCAAGGTCCTGCGCCCGGACGCACGGTAGGGGGCGGGACATGGCAGGCGACACGCTCATCACCGTTGTCGGCAATCTCACCGCCGATCCCGAACTGCGCTTCACCCCGTCCGGTGCGGCTGTCGCGTCGTTCACGATCGCCTCGACGCCCCGCACCTTTGACCGCGCCAGCAACGAGTGGAAGGACGGCGAGGCGCTTTTCCTGCGCTGCTCGATCTGGCGCCAGGCGGCCGAAAACGTCGCCGAGACACTGCAGCGGGGCATGCGGGTGGTGGCGCAGGGCCGGCTCAAGCAGCGCAGCTTCGAGACCCGCGAGGGCGAGAAGCGCACCGTCATCGAGCTCGACGTCGACGAGATCGGTCCGTCATTGCGCTACGCCACCGCGAAGGTCAACCGCACCCAACGCGGCTCATCCACCGGCGGCGGCTTCGGCGCATCGGGTTCGGACGGCGGCAACGCGCCGGCCGACGACCCGTGGAGCTCTGCTCCGCAGGCCGGTGCCGCCATGTCCGACGAGCCCCCCTTCTAACCACACGTCACGGAGCACCCACATGATGGCCAAGCCACCCCTTCGCAAGCCGAAGAAGAAGAACAATCCGCTGCTCGCAGCAAAGATCGACTACATCGACTACAAGGACACCGCGCTGCTGCGCAAGTTCATCTCCGACCGCGGCAAGATCCGCGCCCGGCGGGTGACCGGCGTCAGTAGCCAGCAACAGCGCGAGATCGCCAAGGCGATCAAGAACGCCCGTGAGATGGCGTTGCTTCCTTACACGTCGACCGCGCGCTAAAGGAGCCGACGCATGAAACTCATCCTCACCCGAGAGGTGGCTGGGCTCGGCCTGGCCGGCGACATCGTCGAGGTCGCCGACGGCTATGGCCGCAATTTCCTCGTTCCCCGCGGCGCGGCGATCAGCTGGTCGAAAGGTGCCGAGAAGCAGATCGGCCAGATCAAGCGGGCACGCGACGCCCGCGAGATCCGCGACCTCGGCCACGCCCGGGAGATCAAGAACGAGCTGGAGAGGCTCGCTGTCACCCTCGGCGCGCGCGCCGGCGCCGGCGGCAAGCTGTTCGGTTCGATCACCACGTCTGACATCGCCGCGGCGGTCAAGGACGCGGGCGGTCCGCTGCTCGATCGCAAGCGCATCCAGCTGCCCGGTCACATCAAGACAACCGGGTCGCACGTGGTCACCGTCGACCTGCACCCCGACGTGGTGGCCTCCGTCCCGGTCACGGTAACCGCTGTCTGACCTCCCCTGACCGCTTCTGAGTCCTCCTGACCGCTTCTGAGTCCTCCTGACCGCTTCTGAGTCCTTTTGCCGCGCCAACACCCGCGGGCGCGCTCGCGCGGCTGCCGGGTGTTGTCCGTTTTGGGCCCCCCGGGCATGGGTTTGCAGGCTCGCCACGCCGACGCAGCCAGAAACTTTTTGTCCACAGCCTGTGGGCGACACAAGCCCCGCGATATGGGCCACGTCGCGCTCGCCCTCCGGTAATTCACAGCACTGTCCACCAGTGGTCTACATCTTCATCGGCGTGGCCCACAGGGTTATCCACAGCTGTGTGCACAGGTCCGATTGAGGCCAGGCGACGTCACCTCTAGCGTCATCGCCTGGCTCGCCCCGCAGCTTGCTCAGTGCGAAAATGTCAGACGGGCCCGATAGACATCGTCCGGTAGCCATCCGGCGCTGGCGGTGGGGGGAGGGCTCGCGTGGTAATCGCCGACGACGCCCGCCTGGCGCCGGCTCGGACCGCCACCTCGGTGCCGGAATACGACCGCTCCCCGCCGCAGGACGTTGCGGCCGAGCAGTCCGTGCTGGGCGGCATGTTGCTGAGCAAAGACGCCATCGCCGACGTGGTCGAGGTGCTGCGGCCCACCGACTTCTATCGGCCCGCGCACCAGCTGGTCTACGACGCGATCCTCGACCTGTACGGGCGAGGCGAGCCGGCCGATCCGGTCACGGTGTCTGCCGAGCTGGTGCGCTCAGGGCTGATCGCCCGGGTGGGCGGCGCCGAGTACCTGGTCACGCTGATCCAAACGGTGCCCACGGCGGCCAATGCCGGCTACTACGCCCAGATCGTCGCCGAACGGGCCACCTTGCGCCGCCTCGTCACCGCCGGCACCCGCATCGTGCAGATGGGCTACGACACCGCGTCCGGCGGGGCGGGCATCGTGGGCAGCGTCGACGACGTGGTCGACCGCGCGCAGGCCGAGATTTACGACGTCACCGAGCGACGCACCAGCGAGGATTACGTCCATATCGAGACCCTCCTGCAGGGCACGATGGACGAGATCGACCGGATCTCTGCCACCGGCGGCATCGGCACCGGCATCCCGACCGGATTCAGTCGGCTCGACGAGATCACCAACGGCCTGCATCCCGGCCAGATGGTGACCGTTGCCGGCCGGCCTGGTTCTGGCAAATCTACTTTGGCCTTGGATTTCGCCCGGTCGGCGGCGATCAAGCACGGCAAGCCGACCGTCGTGTTCTCCCTCGAGATGGGCAAGCTCGAGATCATGATGCGGTTGTTCGCGGCCGAGGCGCTGGTGCCGCTGCGCAACATGCGATCCGGCCACATGAGCGATCAGGACTGGACTCGAATGGCCCGCCGATCAGGCGACCTCGCCGAGGCGCCGCTGTTCATCGACGACTCACCGAACCTCACCATGATGGAGATCCGGGCGAAGTCACGGCGGCTACGTCAACGTCACGGCCTGCAGATGATCGTCATCGACTACCTGCAACTGATGACCAGCGGCAAGCGGGTCGAATCCCGCCAACAAGAAGTCAGCGAGTTTTCCCGCGCGATCAAGCTGCTCGCCAAGGAGCTGGACGTTCCGGTTGTCGCGCTGTCGCAGCTCAATCGCGGTCCCGAGCAGCGCACCGACAAGCGACCGGTGCTGTCGGATCTTCGCGAATCCGGCTCAATCGAGCAGGACTCCGACCTGGTGCTACTCGTCCACCGCGAGGACATGTACGAGCGCGAATCGCCCCGCGCCGGCGAGGCCGACATCATCATCGCCAAGCA
>JBDUCV010000098.1:0-5972 GCA_040003255.1 Actinomycetota bacterium | reverse complement strand
CCTGCTGCCGCCGTCCGGACCGGATCCCGACTAGGCACCGCCGCAGGCGCCGGCCTGCGCCCGGTCCGCGCACTCGCCCGGCCCGCCTACTCGCGGTCTTGGCCACTGCTGCACCGTCGGCGTGCGGAACTGACCAAAAGTCCGGGAGGGACCGGAAGGGACCGGGCGATGATTCCGCTCAGCTGTCGCCCTGCTTGGCGGTGATCCGGTCGATCGCGTCGATGCGCTGCCGCGCGATGCACGCCATCTCATCCGTGCGGCGGCGCACGTGGTCGACGTTGGCGCCGGGTGAGAAGACCATCGCCCAGCCGCCCGGTCCCTCGAGCGCAGAGACACGCTCGACAAGCTCGTCGGTGCTGACGTGGAACGTGCCGCTGAACGCATGCTCACCGTCGACGACCGCCACCAGCACGTGCCCGTCAGGCACATCGCCGACTGCGAACGCGATCTCGTCGGCGTGCTCGCCGAACACGGTCGCGACGTCAACGGTGCGGCGAGCGCGCTCTTTGGCTTCGGGTGACAGGTCGGGCATTCGTGGTCCTCTCAGTCCAGATCGTCATGGTGCATCAGCCGACGGGCCGCTTCGGCGACCGAGCCGGAAAGTGACGGGTACACCCCGATGGTGGCTGCGACCTCGGCGACGGTCAGCCCGCGCTGCACGGCAAGGGTCAGCGGGAAGATTAGTTCAGACGCGGTGGGGCCGACGACCACGCCGCCGATGATCACGCCGGTCGCGAGCCGGCAGAACAGCTTGACGAAACCGTCGCGCTGGCCCTGCATCTTGGCCCGGGCATTGCCCGCGAGCGGCAATGTCACCGCCCGCGCCGCGACCTCACCGGCCGCGATCGCCTGGGAGCCGATGCCGACGGTCGCGATCTCGGGGTGGGTGAAGATCGTCGCCGCCACCGTCTTGAGCCGCAGCGGGGTGACCGCCTCGCCGAGGGCGTGCCACATCGCAATCCGGCCCTGCATGCCGGCGACCGAGGCCAGCAGCAGCACCCCGGTGCAGTCACCCGCTGCATAGATCGATGACACGCCGGTACGGGAGACCCGGTCGACACCGACATACCCGTGGGCGTCGAGATCGATGCCCACGTGTTCCAAGCCCAACCCTGACGTGTTGGGTACCGAGCCGACGCAGAGCAGCGCGTGCGAACCGGCCACGGTGCGGCCGTCCTGTAGCTCGACAACGACGCCGTCGGCGTCGCGCCGCACCGAACTGGCTCGCGCGTGCTTCATCAGGGTGCCGCCGCGCGATGTGAATACCTGCTCAATGACGTCGGCGGCATCGGTGTCTTCGCCCGGCAGGACGCGGTCCCGGCTGCTCACCAGGGTCACCGGAACACCAAGCTCGCTGTAGCAGCTGGCGAACTCGGCGCCGGTGACACCCGAGCCGATCACCACAAGCTGTTCGGGTAGTTCCTTGAGCTCGTACACGTCGCGCCAGGACAAAATGCGGTCCCCGTCGGGGACAGCATCAGACAGCACTCGTGGCGTGCCACCGCTCGCGAGCAGGACGACGTCGGCCTCGACGGTGTCGGCGACCGCACCGCCCTCGCCGAGCACCTCGATGCGGTAACTACGGCCGCGCTGCACGTCGGCGAAGCGGGCGGCGCCGGGCAGCACGGTAACCCCGTCCCGGTGCAGCCTGGCGGCGATGTCGGCTGATTGCTGTCTGGCCAGCGCCTTAACCCGATCGTTCACCGACACGAGATCGACCCGCAACGCTGTGTCATCGCCGTCGCGGATGCCGAGCTCGGGGGCATCGCGGAACGCGGTGACCCGGTCGCTGGTGGCGATCAAGGTCTTGCTCGGCACGCAGTCGGTCAGTACACACGCCCCGCCGATGCCGTCGCGGTCGATTACGGTGACCCGCGCCCCGAGCTGGGCGGCGACCAGGGCCGATTCGTAGCCTGCCGGTCCGCCGCCGAGGATCGCGATGCGGGTCACCCGGCCATTGTCCCTGCCGGGCCGCCAGATCGGTACGCTGCGCTCCCGTGGCACGTCCCGGCGGGCTGTACGCGGCCTACGGGTCCAACATGGACCCGGAGCAGATGCTCACGCGCTGCCCACACTCGCCGTTCGCCGGCATCGGGTGGGTCCACGGCTGGCGGCTCACCTTCGCCGGCGAGACAGCCGAGTGGGAAGGCCCGGTGGCCACCATCGTCCCCGACCTGACCAGCCAGGTCTTCGTCGCTCTGTATGACCTAGCGCCGCACGACTACGACGAGCTGGATCGCTGGGAAGCGGCCGACACCGGCCTGTCGGAGAAGATCAGCGTGCGGGTGTCGACGGTCGACAGCAACGAGGTGGCGTGGGCGTACGTGCTCGACGACTACGAGGGCGGCCTGCCGACGGCCCGTTATCTAGCGATGATCGCCGACGCCGCCGAATGCGCCGGCGCGCCGGACGAGTACGTGGCCGAGCTCCGGCTGCGTCCGTGCCGCAGTGACTGAGAGCGCCTGCTAGTCACCGCAGCCGCTTTAGGGCTTCCAGGGCGGTGTGCACGCTGAACCGGACGCCGATCCCGAGCGCCTGCTCGTCGATGTCGAACGTCGGCTGGTGCAGGTCCAGGTCGGGGAAGGCACCCGCGCGCCGGACGCCGAGCCGGGCGAACGCCCCCGGAGCGTGGTCGAGGTACCAGGCGAAGTCCTCGCCGCCCATACTCTGCATCGTGTCGGCGATCGCGTCCGCGCCGAGAGCGCCGACCACCGCCGCCCGTTGGACGTCGACGCACTCATCGACATTGACCACTGGCGGCACCCCGCGCAGGTACGCGGTCTCTGCCTTGGCGCCGGTGGGCGCAACGATCTCATCGACCAGTTCACGGACGAGGGGTTCCGCACCCTCCCACGCGTCCCGGTCGAGCATCCGCAACGTCCCGCGGACGACGCCAGACTGCGGGATCGCGTTCGGCGCATGACCGGCCTCGACCGAGCCCCAGACCAACGACATCGCCGCGCGGGGGTCGGCGCGGCGGGCCAACAGGCCGGGCAGGTCGGTGATCAGCCGGCCGAGGGAGTAGACCAGGTCGACCGTCAGGTGCGGGCGCCCGGTATGCCCACCCGTACCGGACAGGTACACCTGTACCAGGTCGGACGCGGCCGTGATCGCCCCTGCGCGCAGCGCGACCTGACCGGTGTCGACGCGCGGATCGCAGTGCAGGGCGTAGATCTGTGCCACCCCGTCCATACCTCCAGCACCGATGACGGCCACTGCTCCGCCCGGCAACTGCTCCTCTGCCGGCTGGAAGATCAGCCGGATCCGTCCCGGCAGCTTGGGCCACCGGGCGAGAACGCTCGCGACGCCCAGCAGGATCGCGGTGTGCGCGTCATGACCGCATGCGTGGCAAGCACCGTCGACCTGCGAGCGGTAGGGCACGTCCTTGTGGTCGGGCAACGGCAACGCGTCGATATCGGCCCGCAGGGCCACCAGCGGACCGGTCTGGCCGATGTCGCACAGCACGCCGGTGCCGCTTGGCAGTACCCGCGGTTCGAGTCCCAGAGCCCTGAGCCGATCGACGATCAAGTCGGTGGTCCGCTTCTCGGCGAACGCAATCTCGGGATGGGCGTGCAGGTCGCGGCGGATGGCGATCAGATCCAGCTCGTCGGCCGTGGGAATCACAACGACAGACCGTCGCGCATCTCGCCCAGCAGCGAGTCGACGACCGCGGTGAGGTCACCGTTGTTCGCGGCGGCGACCGCCCGTTGTCGCTGGTAGCTCGCGCCACGATCGATCAGCCGCGGGATCGACTCAAGTTCGGCGACGCAGTCGAGGCGGCGAGCGACCGGGAGCAGATCCTCCACCAGGTCGGTGATGGCGGCTATGACCGGCCGGGTCTTGCCGGTGTTGTCAATGACGATCTCGGCGTCCAGGCCGTAGCGAGCGGCCCGCCACTTGTTTTCGCGCACCAGCCACGGGCGCGGTTCGGGGAGCGTATAGCCGTTATCGAGCTGACGGTCGAACCGTTCGACCAGGCACTGCGACAGCGCCGCAACGCAGGTGATCTCGTCGAGGGTGGGCAGACCGTCGCAGATGCGCAGCTCGACGGTGCCGAACCCGGGATGTGGCCGGATGTCCCACCACACCTCGCGAATCGTCTCGATCGCACGCGAGCTGACGAGAGCGTCCATATAGGTTTCGAACGCATCCCAACCCGAAAGCTGATAGGGCAGACCGGCCGTAGGCAGCGCTTCGAACACCTTGCTGCGATAGGAGGCCAGGCCGGTGTCGGAGCCGATCCAGTATGGGCTGGAGGCCGAGAGCGCGAGGAAGTGCGGAACATAGGCCAGCAACGCGTTCACGATCGGGATCGCCTTCTGCGGTGCGCGAACCCCGCAGTGCACGTGGATGCCGAAGATCTGCAGCTGGCGGGCCATCCACTGGTTGCGCTCGACCAGGCTCGCGTAGCGCGCGTTGTCGGTGATCCGCTGAGTGGCCCAGTCGGTGATTGGATGAGTTCCGGAGCACATGACGCCCAGATTGCGCTCGGCGGCCGCTTTGCGCACCTCGTCTACGGTGCCGGCAAGGTCCGCGCGGGCCTCGGCGACGGTCTGACAGATCCCGGTGATCACCTCGACGCAGGACTGCAGCAACTCGTGCTTGGCCTTGGGATGCTCGCCGTCGCCCTCTGGCGAGATAGCGATGAGCACCTCGTCCGACCCGCTGGTGAGTTCGCGGGTGTCGAGGTCGATCAGTTCCAGTTCCCACTCGACGCCCAAGCTGGTGCGCTGAGACGAGGTGAAGTCGATGTGCACCTGCGACAGGGTATAGCCCCTAGAACGTGTCGGGCGGAAGGTAGCTGCCCCATACGGCGCGCAGCGCGTCGCACACCTCGCCCACGGTTGCCCCGGCGCGCAGTGCCTCCTTC
Organism: Actinomycetota bacterium; assembly: GCA_040003255.1. Lineage (GTDB taxonomy): Bacteria > Actinomycetota > Actinomycetes > Mycobacteriales > Jatrophihabitantaceae > JBDUCV01. The sequence continues at coordinate 1,102 of JBDUCV010000098.1, read as the reverse complement.
ATCGGGTACAGCACCTTCGTGGACGACCCCGCAGCGGCGGCGGTGACCTCGGCCAACGTCTTTTCGACGGCGTCCGCCTCTCGCTGGGCACGCAGCGTGGCCAGCCTCGCGCGCTGCTCGGCCTCGATCCCCGGGTCGACGCTCAGTGGCTCGTAGTGGTCCTCTTGCTCCACCGCGAAGCGGTTCAGCCCGACCACGACTCGCTCGCCAGAGTCGATCTGTTGCGCGAAGGTGTAGGCTGACCGCTCGATCTCGCCCTTCTGAAAACCCCGCTCGATCGCCTCGACCGCGCCGCCCAGCTCGTCGATTTGCGCCAACAGCACGTCGACCTCGGCCTCGATCGAGTCGGTCATCGACTCGACCACGTAGGAGCCGGCGAACGGGTCGACGGTGGCGGTCACGTCCGTCTCATAGGCCAGCACTTGCTGGGTGCGCAATGCGAGCCGAGCAGCCTTCTCGGTCGGCAACGCGATCGCCTCGTCGAAGGCGTTGGTATGCAAGGACTGGGTGCCGCCGAGCACGGCGGCCAGGCCCTGCACCGCCACCCGCACCAGGTTGACCTCCGGCTGCTGGGCGGTCAGTTGCACGCCGGCCGTCTGGGTGTGAAAGCGCAACATCTGCGCCTTCGGGCTGCTCGCGCCGAACCTGTCCCGCATGATGCGTGCCCAGATCCGGCGGGCCGCGCGGAACTTCGCGACCTCCTCGAGCAGCGTCGTGCGCGACACGAAGAAAAACGCCAGCCTGGGCGCGAACTCCTCGACGTTCATACCGGCGTCGAGGGCGGCCCGCACGTACGCGATCCCGTCGGCGAGGGTGAAGGCCAGCTCCTGCGCCGGCGTGGCACCCGCCTCGGCCATGTGGTAGCCGGAGATCGAGATGGTGTTCCATCGAGGGATCTGCGTTCGGCAGTACTCGAACGTCTCGGTGATCAGCCGCAGAGACGGCACTGGCGGGAAGATGTAGGTGCCGCGCGCGATGTACTCCTTGAGCACGTCGTTCTGGATGGTGCCGTTCAGCCGGTCGCCCGGCACCCCGTGCTCCTCGGCCACGAGCTGGTAGAGCAGCAACAGCACCGCCGCTGGAGCGTTGATCGTCATCGACG
>JBDUCV010000043.1:0-20332 GCA_040003255.1 Actinomycetota bacterium | reverse complement strand
TCGCGACGTCGTCCACCGTAACTGCCTAGCGACACGGCACGTCGGAGCCCGTAGCGTCAGCACATCAGTTGAACACTCGCGAGGAGGCAAGCATGTTCGTTCAGGTCATCACCGGCAAGGTTTCCGATGCAGCGCCGGTACGCGCCGCGTTGGATCGATGGACGCAGGAGTTAGCACCCGGCGCCGACGGCTGGCTCGGCTCGACCGCGGGGGTGACCGACGATGGCAGGCTCGTGCTGGTCGCGCGCTTCGAGTCCGAAGAGGCGGCCCGGCGCAACAGTGACCGCCCGGAGCAGGGTCAGTGGTGGGCGGCCACCGCCAAGCTGCTCGACGGCGAAGCCACCTTCCGCGACAGCGTCAACGTCAAGCCCGACATGCACGGCGACCCAGACCAGGCCGGGTTCGTGCAGGTCATGCAGGGCGAGCAGGGCCCCGACCCCGAACGCGCCCAGCAGTTGATGGACGCGAACTCCGATGAATGGGCCGCGTTCCGCCCCGAGATCCTCGGCAACCTCGGCGTCGCCCACCCCGACGGCACGTGGACCATGGTCCTCTACTTCACCTCCGAAGCCGAGGCGCGGGAGGGCGAACGCAAGCAGCCGCCGCCGGTGCTTCAGGCCCAGATGGAGGAAATGGACAAGCTCAGCAGCGGCGTGCCGCAATTCTTCGATCTTCGCGATCCCTGGTTGACCTCCGCGTAATCCGACCGCTCGAGTGGCTACCGCCGTGCAAGGTGGCGATCAAGGCAGCCGGAGCGTGCCCGATGTGCCGCTAGTGGGCACACTTGGCACGATGAGCAGCATTCGGCCCCGGACACCGCGGTGCGGTGTGCCGGGGCCGAATGGCGGTCGTGCGGATCGATTAGCCCACGGCGGACTTCAGCGCATCACCGAGCGCAGCCGCCTCATCGGCGGACATCTCAACCACGAGACGCCCACCACCCTCTAGCGGCACGCGCATGACAATGCCGCGTCCCTCCTTGGTGACCTCGAGCGGGCCGTCGCCCGTCCGCGGCTTCATGGCCGCCATTCGTCCTCCTCATGTGAGCGCGGGGTGCGCTCGCGTCAACTCCGAAGTGCCCCGGTCGCACCCGACGAATCGCGTGCCGCGTTCATTCTCCCGTATGGACCCGTCCAGCCCCAACCCGGACCCGGCCATGCTGGTTCGTGACCCATCGGCGGGATAGCGTCAGCACGCCCAGGACGGACGAGGAAAGGTGTGCCGACCGTGACCGATGTGCTGCTCATCGACCGGGCCGATGGCGTCGCGACCGTCACCCTCAACCGCCCAGAGTCAATGAACTCGCTGTCCGTCGAGCTCAAGGAGGCCCTGGTCGACGCGGTCACCGAGCTCGCCGACGACACCTCCGTACGGGCCGTCGTGCTGACCGGCGCCGGGCGGGCATTCTGCGTGGGGCAGGATCTACGCGAGCACGAGGCGCTGCTCAAGGCGGGCGATCCGACGCCTTTGCACACCGTCGTCGAGCACTACAACCCGATCGTGACGGGCATCGCCGGAATGCCAAAGCCGGTCATCGCTGCCGTCAACGGCATGGCCGCCGGAGCCGGAGCGGGCTTCGCGTTCGCCGCCGACTTGCGCATCGCCAGCCAGCGCGGGGCTTTTCTGCTGGCCTTCGCCAATGTCGGGCTCAGTCTCGACAGCGGGGCGTCCTGGACGTTGCCGCGACTTGTCGGCCACGCCCGCGCAACCGCGCTGTCGCTGCTTGCCGATCCAGTCGCCGCCGACGCAGCGCTTGAGATGGGGCTGGTCAACGCGGTTGTCGAGCCCGACGCCCTGCTGCCCGCAGCGCACGAGCTGGCCGCGCGGCTCGCCGCCGGTCCGACCGCGGCCTACGCGGCGATCAAGCAGTCGCTCGCCTATGCGGCCAGCAGCACGCTGGCCGAAGCGCTCGCCCGTGAGGCCCAGCTGCAGGTCGGGGCAGGTGCGAGTGCCGACCACCGCGCCGCGGTCGCCGCATTCCTCGCCAAGCAGAAGCCGTCATTCACCGGCCGATAGCCAGCCAGCAGTCCGCGACATGGTCGTCCACCATGCCGGTCGCCTGCATCAGCGCGTACGCCGTCGTCGGCCCGACGAAGCGGAACCCGCGCCGGCGCAGCTCGGCCGCCATCGCCCTCGACTCCGGCGTCGTCGCCCGCAGGTCGGCCCTCGTCGACGGCCGGACGTGGGTGGTGGGCGCGAAGGACCACAGCAGAGCGTCGAGCCCCTCGGGCACTGCCTCGATGACGCGGCGGGCGTTGTTAACCGTCGCCTCGATCTTGGCCCGGTTGCGGACGATGCCGGTGTCGGCCACCAGGCGGGTCGCGTCCGCCTCGTCGAAGCCGGCCACGGCGGCGATGTCGAAATCGGCGAACGCCGCCCGGAACGCCGGTCGCTTGCGCAGGATCACCAGCCAGGACAACCCGGCCTGGAACGCCTCAAGCGAGAGCCGCTCGAACAGATCGCGATCGCGGTGCAGCGGACGGCCCCACTCTTCGTCGTGGTAGGCGACGTACTCGGGCACTGACGTTGCCCATGGGCAGCGGGGCAGGTCAGCCGCCATGCGTCGGCGTATCGGCGGGGCGCAGCTGCACGACCTCGGCGTCGCGGCCGCGCAGCTGGGCGACCTCGGCGTCGTGGGCGCGCAGCTGGGCGATCTCGGCGTCGCGGGCGCGCAGCTCCTCGGTCAGCCGGTCGAGCAACAGGTCGGCCTCGGCAAACCGGTACCCGCGTAACGCGACGGGAAGCCTTATCGCGGTCACCTCCTCCGGCGCCATGCGTCGGTCGGGTAATGCGGCCCAGGGACGCATATCCGGCGCGGGCGGCGCAATCTGGACGCCCTTCGGAAGGAACAAGGCGGTCAGGACGAACAGCACGCCGACCGCGATCAGCGCCATCAGTCCGTAGAGCAGCAGCGTCACCACCCGCCGATCGTGGCACGCCGCCCTGAGTGCCGGATACCCGGGCGGATCTGTCACGGTGGTGGGCGTGAGTTCGATCCTGCGGCTCGGCGGTTGGACGTCGCGGCCCGGCGCCGTCGCGGTCATGGCGATCATCAACCGCACGCCGGACTCATTCTACGACGGTGGTGTCAACGTCGAGCTGCCGGCCGCCCTGCGCTCCGTCGATCGGGCGGTCGCCGACGGCGCAGAGCTCATTGACGTTGGCGGCATACGCGCCGGACAGGGCCCGGACGTGGACGTCGCCGAAGAGCTTCGCCGGGTGCTGCCGGTGGTGGTCGCGATTCACGAACGATTCCCCGAGACCGTGATCAGTGTCGACACCTGGCGCCACGAGGTTGCCCGCGAGGTCGTCCCCGCGGGCGCGCACCTGATCAACGACGCGTGGGCCGGTGCCGATCCGCAGCTGATGGATGTCGCGCGCGCCACCGGCGCCGGGCTGGTCTGCAGCCATACTGGCGGCCTGCCGCCACGCACCGACCCGCACCGAGTCGCCTACGCTGATGTGGTCGCCGACGTGATCAGCACGGTCACCCGGGCAGCCGATCGGGCCGTTGCAGGCGGCGTGCGCGCCGATGGGATCCTGATAGATCCGACACACGACTTCGGCAAGAACACCCGGCACTCGCTCGAACTGACGCGCCGGCTCGACGAAGTGGTGGCGACCGGCTGGCCGGTGCTTGTCGCGCTGTCGCGCAAGGACTTCATCGGCGAGACGCTCGATCTACCCGCCGACCAGCGGCTCGAGGGCACGCTCGCCGCGACCGCAATCAGCGCCTGGCATGGCGCCCGGGTGTTTCGTACCCACGACGTCCGGGCGACCCGGCGGGTGCTGGACATGGTGGCCAGCATCCGTGGTGACCGGCCGCCCGCGGTCGCCCGCCGAGGCCTCGGCTGAGCGGGCTCAGCCGAGGCTTCGCGTGAGCAGGCTCAGCCAGCTTCGATAATCGCGAAAGCGTCCTCGATGCTGCGCACCCGGTGCAGGTGGTCCAGCGCCGCCTGCCGGACAAAGCCGTCCGCACGCATTGCGTCTAGGTAGTCCCACAAAGGGTCGAATACGCCAGCGGGGTCCAGCACGATCACCGGCTTCGCATGCATCCCGAGCGCGCCTGCCGTCCACACCTCGAACAGCTCCTCGAGCGTGCCGAGTCCGCCAGGCAGCACGATGAACGCGTCCGCGGCCTCGTCCATCAGCCGCTTGCGTTCGCGCATCGAGCCGACGATGAGCAGCTGGTCGGCATCGTGGTCGGCGATCTCGATGTCGACCATTTGCTCGGGAATCACGCCCACCGTGCGCGCTCCGCCAGCTCGGGCGGCCCGCGCCACCGCGCCCATCGCCGCCACCCGGGCGCCGCCCGAAACGAGCGAGTGGCCGCCGGCCGCGATCCGGGCACCGACCTGCTCGGCGAGTAGCAGATGCGATACGTCGATGCGCTCCGACGACGAGCAGAACACGCAGACGGCGGCCACTACTGCGCGTCGTGCGCGCTGGCGCCTTGCTCGTGTGAGCGTTGCTCGGCACCGGCCTGCGCCGATTGTGCGTCGGCGGACGCCACGATGTGAGCGACGACCTCGTCGACGTCGTCGCTGACGGTCAACAGATCCGGGTCCGCGACGCTGATCTTGCCGGTGGGCAGCACTGTGCCGCGGATCCAGTCGAGCAACCCAGACCAGTAGGCCGATCCGAACAGCACGACGGGGAATCGGGTGACCTTGTGGGTCTGCACCAGGGTGAGCGCCTCGAACAGCTCGTCCAGGGTCCCGAAACCGCCGGGCAAGATCACGAACGCCTGCGCGTACTTGATGAACATCGTCTTGCGGGCGAAGAAGTAGCGGAAGTTGATGCCGATGTCGACCCACTCGTTCAAGGTCTGCTCGAAGGGCAGTTCGATGCCGAGCCCCACCGAAACGCCACCCGCCTCGCAGGCGCCGCGGTTGACGGCCTCCATCGTCCCTGGTCCGCCGCCGGTGATCACCGCGAAACCGGCGCGCGCCAGCGCCGCGCCGAGCGCGTGACCGGCCACATACTCGGGGTCGTCGGTCGGCGTGCGCGCTGAACCGAACACCGACACGGCTCGTGGTAGCTCGGCGAGCAAGCCGAACCCTTCGACGAACTCGGACTGGATCCGCAGTACCCGCCAGGGATCGGTGTGCACCCAGTCGGCCGGCCCGCGCGAGTCGAGCAGCCGCTGGTCGGTCGTGCTCCACGGCGAGCCGCCGAGCTGACCGCGGCGCAGCAGGATCGGTCCGCGGTGCCGCTCAGCAGGACGGTTGTCGGGGGTGTCCGAGTTCATGCCTGCACGCTAGCGACCGGCGCCGCGATGAACCGGGCCAGGGCGTCCTCGGCGGCGATCACCCGGGCCAGCTCAACGTGCTCCTCGCGGGTGTGCGCCAGGGTGGGATCGCCGGGTCCGAAGTTCACGGCGGGAATACCCAGCTCGCCGAAGCGGGCCACGTCCGTCCAGCCCAGCTTCGCGCTGGGCTCACCGCCCACGGCCGCAGCGATCGCCCGGGCCAGGGGCCCGTCCAGACCGGGACGGGCACCGGGCGCGGAGTCCACCACGTCGACCGCGAACCCCTCGAATACTTCCGTAATGTGGTCGGCAGCGTGCTGCTCGGATCGGTCCGGCGCGAAGCGGTAGTTGATCGTCAGGCTCGCCTCGTCCGGGACGATGTTGGCCGCCACTCCCCCGGTGATGAACACCGCGTTGAGCCCTTCGCGGTAAGTCAGCCCATCAACGTCAGCGACGCGTGCCTCGTATCGCACCAGCCGGACGAGCGCAGGCGCCAGCGCATGGATCGCGTTCTCGCCCAACCAGGACCGGGCGCTGTGGGCTCGTCGGCCGCTAGTTCGGACGACCGCCCGTAGCGTCCCCTGGCAGCCTCCTTCGATCAGGCCGGACGTCGGCTCCAGCAGCACGGCGAGGTCTGCCTGCAGAGTCTGCGGGCGCTCGCGCGCCAGCCTGCCGAGCCCGTTGCGCTTGGCCTCGACCTCCTCGCAGTCGTAAAAGACCCAGGTCAGGTCGACGCCCGGATCCAGGTCACCGCTGCCCACGCGGTGAGCGATCCGCAGCGCGACGGCCACCCCGGACTTCATGTCGGACGTCCCGCAGCCGCGCAGCAGTCCGCCGTCGATGCTCGAGGGCAAGTTGTCGGCCAGCGGGACGGTGTCGAGATGCCCGGCCAGGGCGACCCGCTGCGGACGACCCAGGTCGGTGCGGGCGAGCACCACGTTGCCGACTCGTTCGACCGCGATGCGTGGATAGTGCCCTAGCGCCGCCTCGACCAGGTCGGCAAGTGCCGCTTCGTTGCCGGACACCGATTCGACATCGACGATCGCCGCCGTCAGCTGGCCGGCGTCCATGCTGAGATCGAGCACGCAGCGAACGGTACTGGGAACCTATGCCGGCCACGTACTGTGTGCGCGTGACTCGGCGTGCCTGGGGATATGGGCTGGCTACCTCGACGGTGGCCGGCGACACCGTGCTCGACACGTGGTATCCGGAGCCCGGGCTCGGCGACGCACCACGCGCCGCGGCCGCGCCTCGCGAACTCGCCCAGTTGGCCGGCTCGTCGCAGGAATCCGGCAACCGCGGCGTCCGGCTGGACGTAGTGCAGCGCGAGATCGACATCGACGCCCCGCCCGAAGACGTGTCCGACGCCTACCTGCGGCTACATCTGCTCTCCCACCGGCTGGTCGCTCCGCATGGCGTCAATCTCGACGGCATCTTCGGCGTCCTGCCGAACGTCGTCTGGACCACGGTGGGGCCGTGCGCTGTCGAGGGGTTCGAGCGGGTTCGAATGGCGTTGCGTCGGCGGGGCTCGGTGCAGGTGCTGGGCATCGACAAGTTCCCGCGGATGACCGACTACGTCGTGCCCTCGGGCGTACGGATCGCCGACGCCGATCGGGTTCGGCTCGGCGCGCACCTCGCCGAAGGCACCACCGTCATGCACGAGGGCTTCGTGAACTTCAATGCGGGAACGCTTGGCAAGTCGATGGTCGAGGGCCGGATCTCGGCTGGCGTCGTGGTTGGCGACGGATCAGACGTCGGTGGCGGCGCTTCGATCATGGGAACCCTGTCCGGGGGCGGCACCGAGGTGATCTCGATCGGCCGACATTGCCTGATCGGAGCAAATGCCGGGGTCGGCATTTCGCTCGGTGACGACTGCGTTGTCGAGGCCGGTTGCTACGTCACGGCCGGTTCCAAGCTCGTCCTGGCCGACGGTTCGGTGGTAAAGGCGGCCACCCTGTCCGGACAGTCCGGCCTGCTGTTCTGGCGCAACAGTCGCACCGGAGCGTTGGAGGCCCGGGCGCGTACTGGGACCGGCACCGAACTCAATGCGTCCCTGCACGCAAACGCCTGACCGGCCCGGCTGCGGCCGAGAATCCCGATGACCGCCGTGATCCGTCGAGTGTTGATCGCCGGGTTCGTCATGCTGCTCGTGGCCGTGTTCGTCGTGCTGGGCGTGCGTGCGCTGCTGGACGCGCTCCACAAGAAGTCCGTCGACGAGGGATGCCGAGCCGGCGACTACTCGTTCACGCCAGGCCAAACCGCGGTCGCGTCGGCGATGACCGGAGTTGTTCGCCAGCGCGGCCTGCCGGAACGAGCAGCCGTCCTCGTGCTCGCCGCGGGCCTGCAGGAAAGCAAGCTGCGCAACCTGGCCCCAGGGGACGGCGATCGCGATTCTGTCGGCGTGTTGCAGCAGCGCCCATCGCAAGGCTGGGGCACCGAAGAACAGCTGAGCGACCTGCACTTTGCCACCGGCGCGTTTCTCAACGCACTCGTGAAGATCGACCATTGGCAAACCGACCGCCTCACCGACGTCATCCAGGCCGTGCAGATCTCGGCCGTCCCGTATGGGTATGCACAGCACGAGGGACAGGCCCAGGCACTTGCCGACGCGCTCACCGGCAAGACACCGGCGGGTATCACCTGCAGTTATCCGGAACCGACCATGGTCACGGCACCAGCCGATATCGCTCGACAGCTCGCCCAGGATGTGCCGGTTCGCAAGCCCGCGGTGACCGCGACGACCGTGGGCGTGCCGGGCGGGGGGTGGCCGAGCGCCGCGTGGTTCGTCGCCAACGGAGAACGGCTGGGCCTGGAGCGCGTCAGCTACTCGGGCCAGAAGTGGACCCGGACCTCGGGATGGAATAACGACCCGGCCGCGCCGGCCGGCGTGGTGGTGGCCACCATCCACCAGTGAGGCACCGCGGCTCGGATCCTCGTCGCTAGTGCCCTTCGGCTTGCGGGGGCAAGTTGGCGATTAGAGCGGGGTCCTTATCGACCCGGCCGGTCTTCGCCGCCCCGCCAGGCGAACCCAGGTCGTCAAAGAAATCGACGTTCGCCTGGGTGTAGTCGCGCCACTTGTCGGGCAGGTCGTCCTCGTAAAAGATCGCTTCAACCGGACAGACCGGCTCGCATGCCCCGCAGTCCACGCATTCGTCGGGGTGGATATAGAGCATCCGGCCACCCTCGTAGATGCAATCCACCGGGCATTCCTCGATACACGCCTTGTCCAAGACGTCGACGCAGGGCTCGGCGATCACGTAGGTCACTGGCGTTCCTCTGGGTCGTTCCGGACGGGATTCGCTGGTCGAAACTATTATGCCGCTCGTGCTCGAGCCGGCGTGGATGGGGCGGCGGGTCGTCGTCCGCCGCGTGGTCGACCGCGACGAGGACGGCCGACTGCGCTTCGGTGACATCATCGGCGATCTGGTCGCGCTGTCCGGCGACGAAGCGACGGTGGAGACCAGGCAGGGCGGGGTCACCGTTGCCCTCGCCCACGTCGTCGCCGCCCGCGTCGTCGAGCCGTCGACCGCGGACATCCTGGCGCTCGAGGCCACTGCCGCCCGCGGATGGCGCGCGGCCGAGACCGAGCAGCTCGGCGGCTGGCTGCTGCGAGCGAACGGAGGAGTCACTGGCCGAGCCAACTCGGTGCTGCCACTGCGCCAGCCCGGCCGGCCGCTCGACGAGGCGCTGGACGCTGCCCGCGGGTGGTATGCAAAGCGGCGCCTGCCGCTGCGCATCCAGCTCGCCCTCCCGGCGCGCGGGCTGCTCGATCTCGCGCTGGCCGACCAGGGCTGGCAAGCCAGTCCGGACGTCCAGGTCCTAGCCGGCCGGCTCGCGACGCTGCTTTCCCGGGACGAACGCGCGCCGCGCACCGCGCCGCTGCTTCCTCGCTCGGCCGAGATCGAGGTAGAGCTGGCCGATACGCCGGACGATGGCTGGTTGTCGCGCTATCGGCGCGGCACCGAGCAGCCTGACGTGCGCGATCTGCTGTCCCGGCATGACCGGCTGGCCTTCGCTTCGGCGCGCGACAACGGCCGGATCGTCGCGATAGGGCGTGGCGTTGTCGACGACGGCTGGCTAGGCATCACCGGCGTTGAGGTGGCCGAGGGGGCGAGACGACTCGGGCTGGCGACTGCGATCATGCGCGCCTTGTGGCAATGGGCGATCGATGTCCACGCCGCGACATACGGCTACCTGCAGGTCCAGGCAGACGATCGACCGGCGGTCGCGCTGTATGCCGGGCTCGGCTACTGGCACCATCACGACTATCGGTACCGAACGGATCCGTCCGGTCCGCCGACCTACCATGGCACGACATCACCGATATCGAGGGATCCGAGGAACCTGCCATGAGTCAGCCGTCCGCGAACAAGCTACTTGTCATCTCCTTCGACGAGCCGCTCAGGGCGCAGGAGTTCCTGCTCGCCACCGTTCGGCTGCAGAAGGCTGGGCAGCTATCGGTTCATGACGCGGTGTTCGTGCATCGCGACGCCGACGGCAGGTCGAGGGTCACTGAGACCACCGACGTCACGCCAGGTCGGGGCGCCCTCGGCGGCGGGTTCTGGGGGTTGCTACTCGGCACGTTGTTCGGCGGCCCAATCGGCGGGCTGGTCGTCGGGGCGGCGTCTGCGGGTGGCGGCGCCCTGTTCGCCAAGCTCGTCGACACCGGGATCAAGGACGACGTGATAGCCGAACTGCGCGATGCGGTGCTGCCCGGTCAGACGGCGCTTGCCCTGTTGGTCAGCCACGTGTCCCTCGCCGACCTGCAACGCGAACTGGCACGGTTCCCGGGTGCGACGCTCGTCCAGACCGACCTGCCGCCGGCCGCCGTGGCTGCTGTCCAGGAGGCACTCGTCGAGGCCAACCGCACGCCGTTCACCGACGCGATGGGGCCTGGCGGCGCCGTCCCGCCACCGCCGCGGTGATGACGCCGGCGAGCACACCGAGCAGCATCATCGCGTAGGACACCGCGAGCTGGCCGCCCTTTCCGCCGGGCAGCAGCACGTCGCCCTCGGGTCGAGGCAGGCTCAGCACGAGCACGACGGCCACCCACACCACGACCGGCGCCGCAGCTGCGAGCACCGAGTCGACGAGCGTGCGACTGATGATCGGCAGCGCGATGTTGGACGCGATCGCCAGCACGACCGCTACCGGGACCAGCACCGAGCCGACGTAGAACGGCGCGAGCAGCACCTCGATTAGCCCGGCCAGCGCCGCGCTCGCGCAGCACACCGCCACTCCACCCACCCATACGCCAGCCAAGCCCCGCTCATCCGGCGCCTCGGCCTGGACCGCTTCGGAGGCCCAGTCCGTTTCGGCAACCGGCATCGCTTCGGGGGCCCGCTCCGCTCGGGAGGCGCCGGCCGGTGGTCGGGCAGCCTGCTCGCTCACGTCCCGATCCCGGCGAACAGATCGGTTTCCCGGCCGTCTGCGTCGCGGTCTCCGCCCGGCTCGCCCTGCACCAAGCGGAAGTACTCGACCGCCATCGCGTCGCGTCCCAGATTGTTCGACAGGGCGAAGAATGGCCCGTCGACGGTGATCTGAGTGGCGTGGGCGGCCAGGGCGGTCATCTTCGCGTCCCCGTACCCGGTGGAGTCGATCGCGGTCGTCACCTGGTCGTCGTCGACCCCGAACGGTAGGTCCTCGATTCGATGCACTCCGAAAAAGCTGCTCCCCGCCTGCTGCATTAGCTCGAAGCCGCGGCGAAGCACCGAATGTGGCAGCGCCGTCCAGTACACCTTCGCCACCTGCCAGGCTTCCCCGTGCGCATCGGGATAATCGGGATCGGCCGCTGCCTGCACGGCGGCGGTCGTGACGCGATGCGCCATGATGTGGTCCGGGTGCCCGTACTCGCCGTTCGAGTCGTAGGTGACGACGACGTGTGGGCGTACCTCACGGATCACCTCGACCGCCGCCGCTACCGCCGCCGCAAACACTGCCGGATCCCGGTCCGCCCGCCAGAAAGCGCGTGCATGGTCATTCGCCGGCGTGCCCATCATCCCGCTGTCGCGGAACCGCCCGGGTCCGCCGAGAAACCGGTGGTCGGTGACGCCCAACACCGCCATCGCAGCGGACAATTCGCTCATCCGGTAGCCGCCGAGTTGGTCCGCCTGGTCAGCGGCGAGCTGGGCGAGCGAGGGGACGAGCACCTCGCCTTCCTCGCCGAGCGTGCAGGTCAGCAGGGTAACCTGGGCGCCATCTGCCACATAGCGGGCCATCGCTGCGCCGGTGCCGATCGTCTCATCGTCGGGGTGGGCATGCACGAGTAACAGCCGCCGGCCTTCTGCACCACCGTGGGTCGGCGCATTCATGCCGTCGAACCCTACCGATCAGCTCGGCGGGTTGCGGCCTCAAACGGCGTTAGCGATGACGCCGGCGTCTTCGGCGGCCGCGATATCGGCGCGAACCTCGGGGAAGTGGCAAGCGGCGAAGTGGCCGGCAACCTTGATCTCGAGCGGCGGCACCTCGTCGCGGCACCGCTCCTTCTGCCCCTCGTCGAGGACCTCGCGGTACTTCGGGCACCGAGTGTGGAACACGCAGCCGCTCGGCGGGTTGATCGGGCTCGGCAGGTCTCCGGTGAGCAGGATGCGATCCCGCTTGGCTTCCTTGGCCGGGTCAGGGACGGGCACCGCCGACATCAGCGCGTGCGTGTACGGGTGCATCGGCTCGCTGTAGAGGACGTCGCGCTCGGCCAGCTCCATCACCTTGCCGAGGTACATGACCGCAACCCGATCGGAGATGTGCCGGACGACCGACAGGTCGTGGGCTACAAAGATGTAGGCGAGATCGTATTCGTTCTGCAGGTCTTCGAGCAGATTGACGACCTGCGCCTGGATCGAGACGTCGAGTGCCGATACCGGCTCGTCGCAGACAATCAGCTTGGGCCGCAGCGCGATGGCGCGGGCGACGCCGATGCGCTGGCGTTGACCGCCGGAGAACTCGTGCGGATAGCGGTTGTAGTGCTCCGGATTCAACCCGACGCGCTCCATCAACATCTGCACTTCGGCCTTGACGCCGCGCTCGGTCTTGATGTTCTGGATCCGGAACGGGGCGCCGATGATCCCGCCGATCGTGTGTCGCGGGTTCAACGAAGAGTACGGATCCTGGAAGATCATCTGGATCTCACGCCGTAGCGGGCGCATGTCGTTGGTCGACAAACCCGCGATGTCGCGTCCGTCGAAGCGGACCGCGCCGGACGTCGGTTCCAACAACTTCGTGATCGCCCGGCCGGTGGTCGACTTGCCGCACCCGGACTCGCCGACCAAGCCGAGCGTCTCACCGGCGCGAACGGTGAAGGAAACCCCGTCGACCGCCTTCACCGATCCGATCTGGCGCTGGATGAGCAGGCCGCGGCGGATCGGGAAGTACTTCCTCAGCTCGTTCACCGATAGCAGCGCCTGGGGATCGTCGGCTGCCGGATGCATGGCCTCGGTCCCCGGTTCGGATCCGTCGGACTCGATGGTCGCTTGTGCCATATGCCGGGGGTCCCTCTGTTCGGTCATAGCTTCGGCGCGATCTCGGTTGACCAGATCCGCTTGCGCTCGGAGGAGTCGATGTGGCAGCGGGCGTAGCTGCCCTGCGGCGTGGGCAGTAGGTCTGGGTGAACGGTGAAGCAGGCGTCACCCGCGACATGGCCGGTGTAGCTGCACCGCGGGTTGAAGACGCATCCCTTGGGGACGTGGATGAGCGACGGCGGCGAGCCGGCGATCGGCTGCAACCGGTTCTGCCGGGTGCGGTCCATGCGCGGCATCGAAGTGAGCAGCCCCCAGGTGTAAGGCATTTCGGGTCGATAGAAGATGTCCTCGATCGAGCCCATCTCGACGCACTGCCCGCCGTACATGACCAGGACGTCGTTGCACGTCTCGGCGACCACACCAAGGTCGTGTGTGATGAAGATGATCGCCGAGTTGAACTCCTTCTGGACATCCTTCATCAGGTCCAGGATCTGGGCCTGGACGGTTACGTCCAGCGCGGTCGTCGGTTCGTCGGCGATCAACAGCTTCGGGTCGCACACCAACGCCATCGCGATCATCGCGCGTTGGCGCATGCCACCGGAAAACTGGTGCGGGTATTCCTTGTACCGCCGGTCCGGGTTCGGGATGCCCACCCGGTCGAGCATCTCGATGGTGCGTCGCTTGGCCTGCGCTCTGGTGGCCTTGTTGTGCACCCGATAGGCCTCGGTGATCTGCTTACCCACCGTGTAGAAGGGGTGCATCGATGAGAGCGGATCCTGGAAGATCATCGCCATCGCGGAACCACGCAGCTTGCGCAGTTCCGCCTCGCTGGCGCGGACCAGGTCGTGGCCGTCGAGAGAGATCGTGCCGGTCACCCGCGCCGACGTGCCTTTCAGCAGACCCAGGATGGCCTGGCTGGTGACCGACTTGCCCGAGCCCGACTCACCGACGATGCCCAGCGTGCGGCCGCGTTCGAGGTCGAGGTTGATCCCGTTGACGGCCTTGACGACACCGTCCTCGGTGGGGAATTCGACATAGAGGTCGCGAACGGACAAGAAGGCGTCCGATACCGGATTCGGGTCGGCGGCGGCTCTGACGCTGCTGCCGAGATCGATCGCGGCGGTATCGCCAGCCGTCATGCCAACCTCACCCTCGGGTCGATGACCGCATAGAGAATATCAACGATGATGTTGGCGAAGATGATGAAGAACGCCGCGAACAGCACGATCGCCATGATCACCGGCAGGTTGCCGTCAAAGGATGCCTGCACGGCGTTCTTGCCGATACCGGGCACGCTGTAGATGGTCTCGGTCAGCACCGCCCCACCGAGCAGGCCGCCGAGGTCCAAGCCGAAGATCGTGACGATGGGCGTGATCGCCGCCCGCAGACCGTGCTTGAGCGTGACGGTGCGTCGTGGCAGGCCCTTGGCCCGGGCCGTGCGGATGTAGTCCTCGCCCATGGTTTCGATCATGTTCGCTCGAGTGAGCCGGACGTAGCTTGCACCGTAGATCAGCGCGAGCGTGATCCAGGGCAGGAAGTAATTGCGCATCCAGTTAAACGGTCCGCCGCCGGTCCATGGCCAGGTGATGGCGTTCGAGGTGTACGGCAGCAGTTGCCACTGCCCGACTATCAACCAGAGGAAGGTCAGCCCGATGAGCGGGACGGGCAACGACACCCCGACTGCGGACAGTGCGACCGCCAACCGGTCGGGCCACTTACCCTTGTTCAAGGCTGCAACGATGCCGAAGAAGACCCCGCCGACGAGCCAGATCGCGGCAGCGCCGACTGCGATCGAGATCGTGTAGGGGATTGCTCGCTTGATGATGTCCCAGACGAACTGGTTGTCCTGGAACGAGCGGCCAAAACACGGCCAATCGCAGTGATAACGACCTGACGGCGGCCCCATCTCGCGGCCGGCTACCAGGCCCTTCATGTAATCGAGGTACTGCACGACGAGCGGCCGATCGAGGCCGAGCGCGACCTTCGCCTGGGCGATGCGCTCGGGCGAGCAGCTCTTGCCGCAGGAGTCCGCGGCGGGGTCCGCCGGTCCGGCGAAGAACAGCAAGAACGTCACGATGCTCGTGGCGATCAACAGCGCGATCAGCGCAATGAACCGCCGGACTAGGAATCTGGCCATCGTCGTCGAAGTCGGGCAGGTTCCCACCGGTGACCCGGCGGGAACCAGCCCGACCTCTTCCTCCTACTCCGTTAATGTCCGAACGGGACTGATCCTTACTGCTTGACGCCGATCGTGTTCATGTCGATCGAACCGAAGATCGTCGATACTCCGGCGTTCTGCAGGTTCGAGCCGACGACGTTGGGGTCGTTGGCGTCGATGGTGGGGATCAGCGGCCACGCCGTCGAGAGGATCTTGTTGGTGACGTCGTTGAACTGCTTGCCGATCTCACTGGCCGACGCGGTGGACGAGGCCAGCTTGGTGATGTCCGCGGAGATGGTGGCGTCGAACCACTTGGAGAAGTTGTTCGAACTCCACTTCTTGCCGCTGCTGTCCGGGCCGAGCACCGCCGGCACGATCGCCGAGGAGGTCGGCCAGTCCCAGCACCAACCGGCCCGGCCCATGTCCGGCGCCTTGTCACTGCGGAGCGTCTTGTAGTAGGACTTGCCCGGGATCTGGTCGATCACGACGTTGATCCCGGCCGCCTTCAGGTCGTTCTGCAGCTGGGTGGCCACCGTCTTCTGCTTCACCGAGGTGCTCGAGACGCCGTAGTGCAGCGTCGGGACGCTCTTGCCGGCGAGCAGCGCCTTCGCCGCGGCCGGGTCACCGCCCGGCTTCAGGCCCAGATCGGCTGGCGCGTAGCCCTCGATGGTGGAGGAGATGATCGTGTCGGTGACCCTGCCGAACAGGTCGCCGCCGTAGATGGTCTGGATCGCCTGCCGGTTGATCGCCAACGCGATCGCCTTGCGCACCGTCGGGTCGGTCACCTTCTGGGTGTTGATCCACTCATAGTCGATGCACGGTGTGGGACCGTTGGTGAACCGCTTCTTCACCGACTCCTCGCGGATCTTCGGCAGGTCACCGTTCTGGATCGCGCCGGAGTTCTCCAACGTGGTCGCGTTTTTGTCCGGGCCCTGATCGGCGATCAGCCGCTGGCTGATCGTCGGCAAGTCGATGCCCTCGGTGACCACGAAGCTGTCCGGCAGCGCCGGCCGGTTCGGGTCAGTAGCCGGATCCCAGTTCGTGTTGCGGACCAGCGTGATCGACTTGTCCGGGGTGTACTGGGAGATCTTGTACGGGCCCGAGGACACCGGGTGCAGGTCGTAGTTCTGCTTGTCGTCCTTCGCCTTCGGCACCGGCACGGTGTAGAACAACGACATGATCCAGTTCGCGTCTGGCTGCGGACCGGTGAAATGGAACACCATCGTGTGGTCATCCGGCGTCGCCACCGAGGTCAGATCCTTGTTCGGGTCCTTGTACGGCCCGGCGTAGCCGTTGTCGTTCTTCAACAGATCCGCCATGTAGGTCGCACCATCTTGGTAGATATCCGACGCGAACGAGCGCTCGATCCCGTACTTGATGTCCTTCGCCGTGATCGGCGTGCCGTCCTCGAACTTCAGACCCTTGCGGATCTTGTACGTCCAAGTCGCCCCGTTATCCGAGGACACCCCCAAGTTCTCGGCCAGGTCCGGCTTGATCTCCGGCTTCTCCCCCGGCGTGTCCTTGACGAAGGTCAACGTCCGATAAATAATCCGGCCGAAATTACCAGAGTTGGTGACATAGTTCTGCACCGGGTCCAAGTGCTCAAAGTTGGCATTGGCCAGAATTTGCACCGTGCCGCCCTTGGTCGTGAACCCCGGGTTGATGATCTTGCCACCGGCGGCTTGGCTGCTGGAGGCCGAGCCTTTACTGGAACTCGAGCCACCCTCCTTCTTCTTGGAGCTGGAGCAGCCTGCCACCAGTGCGATCACCGCGGTGCCGGCTACTGCGGCAATGAGCGGTTTCCGACTGTTCATGCGGATTTCCGTTCCCTTCCTTCGTGATGCGCGTCCGAATGGACGCGCGGGTTCCCCAGTGATGGATGGAGATCTAGTGAGCCGTCAACTTCGCCCCGATCGGGGGTCCAGCGCGTCACGTACCGCGTCGCCGAGCAGGTTGAACGCGAGAACCGTGATCAGCAAAGCCGTGCCGGGCACGAGCATGTACCACGGGTCGAGTTGGTAGAAGTTGTTGCTCTGGGACTGGTTGAGCATCTGGCCCCAGGACGGCGTTGGGTCGCGAACCCCGACGCCGAGGAATGACAATGCGGCCTCGGCGGTGATGTTGGCCGGGATCGTCAGGGTGGCATAAACGAGCACCACGGCGACGACGTTCGGGATGATCTCCTTGAAGATGATCCGCGAGGGCTTGGCGCCCACGGCGCGGGCGGCCTCGACGAACTCGCGCTCCCGCAGGCTCAGCACCTGGCCTCGGACGATGCGGGCGAGATACGGCCAGCCGAAGAAGCCCAGGATGAACACGAGCGACACGATCGGCAGCGTGCTGCCCTCACCCAGGAATGTGTTGCCCAGGCGCGCCTGCAGGATCGGCGTCAAGGTCAGCAGGAACAGCAATTGCGGGAAAGCCAGCAACAAGTCCATCAGCCTGCTGATGACCGTGTCGATCGCGCCGCCGAAGTACCCGGCGATAGCGCCCAGGGCGGACCCGACGACCACGGAGAACAACGTCGCTGCCAGCGCGATCGTCAGTGACACCCGGGCGCCGAAGACCATCCGGGCGAAGATGTCGCGCCCGGTCTGCGGTTCGACTCCCAACCAGTGCTCGGCGGAGGACTTCTCGAAGCCGGGTAGCGGCAGCCCCGGCGTGCTCTCAAGGTCGAGCGAGCCCCTAGAAATTACGTCCGGCCCATTATTGAACGTGGTCGCGTCGTGGCCCTCTATTGCGGTGAGCACCGGAGCAAAGATCGCGATCAAGAGCAACAGCACGATGACGATGAGGCTCACCATCGCAACCTTGCTGCTCTTGATACGCCGCCAGGCGAGCTGCCAGAGGGAGCGTCCCTCGACCTTGCCGGTCGATTCGTCCGCGCCGCCGGTATCTGCGGAAATGACGACGGCTTCGAGCTCGCCAGTGGGCATCGTCATCGGCGGCGTGACCTCCTTCGTTCGCCAGCGGGGGTGGTGCTGGTTTACACAGCTTGTGGCTAGCGAGGCACGCTATGCCCTAATCCTCGCCGGAAGGCGAGGCGGACGCTGGTTGTCGCCAGATCGTGACCGTACCGCGATTGATCTGTTCCGCGGGTGATCCGGTTGCCGTGAAGAGATCGACACGACGGGATCCGCTCCGACCAGGACCACCTAGCATCGTCCGTTTTCCAGCCTATGCAGAGGCTGCTCGAATGCCAGCAAACATCGCAGAACAGTTGCCGATTCGTGATAAGCCATCGACGCTGCGTAGCGACCTGTGTGCTGACGAGCAAGACCCCGTCACCCGCCCATCAGTTCGGCACGTTGGCGTTCGAGTAACCGGAGCACGCTGCGCCGCGACGGAATCGGTCCGGCCCACCGCCGTTCCAAGGTGACTAGGACGCCGGCGGCGGTGCCGACGACGTAGGCCCGGGTGCCGTCCAGGTGCGCGACGCGGCGACGAACCTCCTCGGGAGGCTCGTGCAGTACCGCCGTTACGCGGAGCCGGACGGACGGGCGCACCCTCAGCGCCGGTCCGGCAGGAACGGCAGCGTCCGCCGAACCTCGGCGACCTGCTCGGCCGACACGTCGGCCACCAGCACCGCCTCGCCGATGGACGCCTCGGCCAGCGTTCGCCCGAGCGGGTCGATGATGGCGCTGTCGCCCAGATGGTCGAGGTCCTTCACCGCGCCGACCCGGTTGACGCCTACCACATAGGACTGATTCTCGATGGCGCGGGCGCGCAACAAGGCGCGCCAGTGTTCGCGCCGCGGCGCCGGCCAGTTGGCGAGGACCAGGTACAGGTCAGTGCGCTGGGCGAGCGCCCAGAACTCGTCAGCGAAGCGCAGGTCGTAGCAGATGAAAAGACTGACTCGCAGGCCCTCGACGTCGACGGTGACGAAATCACTGCCGGGGGCGTACTTGTTGTGTTCGCCGGCGTAGCTGAAGGGGTGGATCTTGGCGTAGCGGTGCACGACACCGTCGGGAGCGGCCAGAACGGCCACGTTGCGGGGCCGGCCGTCGGCACCACGTTGGGCGATCGATCCGACCAGCCAGCAGCCATGCTCGCGTGCCTGATCGATCAGAAACCGCTCGTTGGGGCCGTCCTCGTTCTCGGCGATTCGGTCCGGGTGCATCGAGAATCCCGTCGCATACATCTCGGTGAGCGCTACTAGCCGCGCGCCGGACATCGCAGCCTGCGCAATGAGCGGGACGAGGTGCTTTCGGGTCGCCTCGCCGTCCTCCCAGTCGATGTCGTGTTGAATCGCCGCCACTCGCATCAGCCCGCTCCCTTCAGCCGGATGATCGCCTCGGCAAGAACTTCTGGTCGCTTGCAGAACGCGAACCGCACGTAGTCCTGACCGGCCGAGGAGTCATAGAACACACTGCTAGGAATGGCCACCACGCCATGCGTGCTGGGCAACGAGCGACAGAAGTCGACGCCGTTGCGCCGCACGTCGACGGTCGCGAAGTAGGTGGCCTGCGGACGGACGACGTCGAATCCGGCGTCGGCCAGGCCGTCACACAGCACGTCGCGCTGCTCACGCAAGCCCTGCGCCGAGCGGGCGAAGTATTCGTCGGACAGACCGAGACCAAGCGCGACTGCGGGTTGAAACGGCCCCCCGTTGACGTAGGTCAGGAACTGCTTGACGGTTCGCACCGCCGACGTCAGTACTGGCGGTGCGCACACCCAGCCGATCTTCCAGCCAGTGACGCTGAACGTCTTGCCCGCGCTGGAGATCGTGACAGTCCGTTGCCGCATTTCGGGCAGGGTGGCCAATGGGACATGGCTGCCGTCGAACACAAGATGCTCATAGACCTCGTCGGTGACGACGGTGAGGTCGTGCTCGATGGCGAGATCTGCGATGAGTTGCAGCTCGGTGGCATCGAACACTTTGCCGGTCGGGTTATGCGGCGTGTTGAGCAAAATCAGCCGCGTACGTCGGTTGATTTTGGCGCGCAATTCCGCCGGATCGAACACCCAGCGTTGCTCGTCCCGGCGCAACGTCACGGTTCGGCGGGTGGCACCGGCGAGCGCGATGCACGCGGCGTAGGAGTCGTAGTACGGCTCGAACAGCACCACCTCGTCGTCTACGTCGCACAGGGCGAGCAGCGCCGCTGCGATCGCCTCGGTGGCGCCCGCAGTGACCAGCACCTCGGCGTCCGGGTCGAAGTCGAGGTGGTAAAAACGGCGCTGGTGCTCGGCAATCGCCCGCCGCAGTTCGGGGAGGCCGGCACCCGGCGGGTACTGGTTGTGGCCGCCGTCCGTAATTGCGCGCGCCGCGGCCTGCAACACCTGTGCCGGACCATCTGTGTCCGGAAAGCCCTGACCCAGGTTGATGCTTCCGGTCGAGACCGCAAGCGCCGACATCTCGGCGAAGATCGTCGTGCCGAAGCCACGCATGCGGTGCACGAGCGGGTTGATCGCCACCCAGGAAGCGTACTGACCGCGGCGCCTCGCGGCTTTGTCCCGTGGTGACACGGT
>JBDUCV010000097.1:0-6078 GCA_040003255.1 Actinomycetota bacterium | reverse complement strand
CTGGGAGTGGTTGATCTCGATCTTGCGCGGCTTCGCCCGCTCCGCCACCGGGATCCGCAGGGTGAGCACACCCGTCTGGTAACTGGCCTGTACCCGATCGGTGTCGAGGTTGTCGCCGAGGATCAATTGCCGGCTGAACACCCCACGCGGCCGTTCGGCAGCGATCAGCTCCTGGTCGCCACTGAGAGCTGGCCGTTCGGCCCTGACGGTCAGCACATTGCGTTCGACGTCCAAGTCCACCGAACCCGGGTCAACGCCGGGCAGGTCGAATTCGACGACAAACTCGTCGCCAACGCGCCAAGCGTCCATCGGCATCACCGCCGGGTGGGCGGTCGTGCCCATCTGGCCGAACACCTGCTGGGACAGCCGGTCGAGTTCGCGGAACGGATCAGTGCGCATCAGCATCGGTTCCACCTCCAAGATAGTCAGTTGTCGATGCCCTAACCTGGGTCTGCCACCTCAGGAAACATATGGTGGCTGCTATGGCTTTTTTATATCACTCGTGGGATAGTCCGGCAAGAGGCTAGCCGATCGCGGAGGTAGCGCTGATGGATGGGCCCGGACCCGACCCGGCCCGAGGCGTCTACGGCATCTCGGTGGCCGCCGAGCTGGTCGGCACCGGGCCGCAGAATCTCCGGGCTTACGAACGCTTTGGACTACTCGAACCGGTCCGCACCGACGGCGGCACCCGACGCTATAGCCCGGATGACCTTGACCGGCTGCGGCGCATCGGCGAGCTGCTGTCCGCCGGCCTCAATCTCGCCGGCATCGCCTTGGTCCTCGACCTGGAAGCCGACAACGCACGCCTGCGCGCCGAACTGGACGACCACACTGGCTGACGATCGACCGTCATCGGGCCAGCTGACTGATTGCCGCCGCGAACAACCACGGTGCCCGCTTGGCCGCCGGAACGATCATCGGCTGCAAATGGTGGCGCTCGCGCGCCCAGATCAGCGATTCGGTGATCAACCGGTACCGCCGTGACGCGCGCAGCCACTGCCGCTCGTAGCGCCGCGGCTCGTCGCGGACGACGCAGTCCACCAGCGCCCGGCCGCATGCCAACGCCACTGCAATGCCTTCACCGGTCAGCGCGTCCACGTAACCGGCAGCATCGCCGACGAGGAGCACCCGGCCGGCAACACGCCGCCGCACGCGCTGACGCATGGGCCCGGCGCCACGAACTGACGTCGCGCCGGCGGATGGCAGCCGCGCGAGCACTGCTGGAAACCCCGCCAACTGCGCGGCATAGGGCGCTCGGATGCCCGACAACACCGCGACCCCCACCAAGTCGGGGCCGACCGGGGTGACGTACACCTCCGCGTCGGTGGTCCAGTGGACCTCGACGAAGTCCGTCCACGGGGGAACCGCGAAGTGCTGCCGCAATCCCCACCGCGGCCGGGTGCCCGGGCGGGGAGCGATATCCAACCCAAGTTGCCGGCGCAACGGCGAGTGCAGCCCGTCCGCCGCGGCGAGATAACGAGCTTCAAGGCCTGAGACTCGCACGCGGCGCTCGTCCTGGGCCAGATCACCGACCGAACGACTCAGCACGGGCACCCCGCTCGCCCGCACCGCATCCAGCAGCGCGGCATGCAGGTCGGTGCGCCGCACCCCCCGGCCGAGCCTGGTCCGGAACAGGGCCTCGACGCGATGGGCACCGTCGGCGTACCGGATCCCGCGAATGTCGTGCCCGTCGGGATGGACGCCGAGGTCATCCAGCGCGGTGACCGCACCCGGCATCAGTCCTTCGCCGCATGCCTTGTCGATCGGGGGTGGACGCGGATCGAGCACGACGGCGTCCAAGCCGGCGCGGGTGGCATAGAGCGCCGTCGCGAGACCCGCCGGTCCGCCGCCCGCGACGATCAGGTCATACATGGACGGGGGCCGCGGCGGCCAACGCGGCGTTCTCGGCATGGATGCGCACCCGGAGCAGGAAAGCGTTCAGCACGGTAAACGTCAGCGCCGTTAGCCAGGCGGTGTGCACGAGCGGCAGCGCGGCCCCTTCGACCACGACTGCGACGTAGTTGGGGTGGCGCAGTCGCCGGTACGGGCCCGTCGTGACGAGCGGCAGGCCGGGAACGACGAGGATGCGGGTGTTCCACCGCGGACCCAGGGTCGCGATACACCACCAACGCAGTGTCTGCGACGCCACGACGAGCGCGAGCATCGGCCAGCCGAGCGCCGGCACGAACGTACGGTCGGCGAGCCACACCTCGAGTAG
Source organism: Actinomycetota bacterium (assembly GCA_040003255.1). GTDB lineage: Bacteria > Actinomycetota > Actinomycetes > Mycobacteriales > Jatrophihabitantaceae > JBDUCV01. The sequence continues at coordinate 3,860 of JBDUCV010000097.1, read as the reverse complement.
CGCACCGGCGAGCAGCCCGGTGTGCAGGACGACCATTGCCGGGTAGTGCCCGAGGCCCGACTCCACCCCGCCGCGGGCGAGGCTCCAGGCGCGGTTGCGGTTCGATACCACTAGTTCGGCCAGCCGCTCGACGCCGACCGCAAGGACGAGCAACACGTACCAGGCCATCAAGTCACTGCCAACGCAGCAGCACGAGTTCGGCGCAGAAACCCGGACCCATCGCCATCAGCACCCCGGGCGAACCCGCCCGCGGTCGCTTGTCGATCGTGTCGCGCAGAACGTGCAGAACCGAGGACGACGACAGGTTGCCCACGTCGGCGAGCGACCGCCAGGTCAGCTCCAAAGCCTCCGGCGCCAACCCCAGCACGTCCTGGATGGCTTCGATCACCTTCGGGCCGCCGGGGTGACACACCCACGCGCCGACGTCCTCGACGCGAGACCCGTGTGCGCCGAGCAGTTCGTGCACGTCCGCGTCGAGATATCGCCGAACGAGCGCCGGTACCTCGGCGTTGAGCACGATGGTGAAGCCGGTCGCGGTGAAGTCCCAACCCATCGTGCGGTGGGTCTCGGGGTAGAGGTGACTGCGTGAGTCAACGACGACCGGACCGCTGAAGGTTTCGGCTCGGCCATCTCCCACCAGGACGACGGCCGCTGCGCCGTCACCGAACAGCCCGCTCGCCACCAGGTTGGCCACCGAGGTGTCGTTGCGTTGCACGGTGAGCGAGCACAGTTCCACCGACAGCAAGACGGCGACCTCGTCGGGGTGGCCGAGCAGGTAGTCGTGGATGCGGGCGATGCCGGCAGCGCCCGCCACACATCCCAATCCGAACATCGGGATGCGTTTCACGTCCGGGCGGAGGCCGACCTCGGCGGCGATCCGCGCCTCGATCGACGGCACCGCAACGCCGGTAACGGTCGTCGACACGATCAGGTCGACATCCTGGGGCGGAATACCCGCCTCGTCCAGCGCACGCCGGACCGCGGCCGATCCGAGCTCGATGGCTTGTTCGATGAACAGGTCGTTGCTGTCGCCGAAGTCGCGCAGTTCGAGGTAGCGCTCGAGCGGCACGACCAGGTGGCGGGTGTCGACCTGCGCGTTGGCGTGCAGCCGCCGGAGCAGCTCCACGCCGACCGTCCCGCGCAGCGAATCGGCGAAGGCGTCGGTGATCTCATGCTGGGTGTACCGGTACGGCGGCAGCACGCCGTGCACGGCGGCGATGACGGTCACCGTCTCGACAGTACGGATTGCGCGCGGCGAAGCGTAGGCGCGCCGCTACCATCCGCGGGTGACGGGACGTGATGCCCAGCCGCGTCGCCCGCGCCCGGTCGGACCGGTCGTGGGTGGACTGATCCGGTCATGCCACCGCGGTCCCACCGTCGCTGTCACCGCCTTCGCCATCGTGCTAGCCGTTCTCGCCGGGAACGATGCCGCCAGCTGTGCGCTGGTCGGGGTGGCCGTGCTGTTCGGACAGCTGTCGATCGGCTGGTCCAATGACTGGCTCGACGCCGGACGCGACGCCGCGGTGGGCCGCACCGACAAGCCGGTGGCAGCCGGCATCGTCGCCATCCCGGTGGTCGAAACCGCGGCGGCCGTGGCGGTTGTCGCGACTATCGCCTGCTCTGCGCTGCTCGGCTGGCGCAGTGGGGCGATGAACCTGGTGGTCGTCGCGTGTGGTTGGGCTTACAACCTCGGCGCGAAGGCGAAATGGTGGTCGTGGCTGCCGTACGCGATCGCGTTCGGCTCGTTGCCGACCATCGCGACGCTGGCCCTGCCCGAGCCACGACTGCCCGGGGCGTGGGCTGTGGCGGCCGGGGGGCTGCTCGGGGTGGCCGGACATCTCACCAACGCGTTGCCCGATCTGGGCGACGACGAGCGGGTCGGCGTTCGCGGGTTGCCGCACCGGCTCGGCGCGCGCCGTTCATTGCTGCTCACGGCGGCACTGCTTCTGCTTGCAGCGTGCTCGATCGTCGTCGGGCCGCCTGGATCAGCGCCGGTCATCAGCTGGATTGGCCTGGGTGTCATCGTGGTGCTGGTTGCGGCCAGCACCCGGATCGCGCTACGCAATCCCGCCAGCCGGGTTCTGTTCCTCGGCATCATCGCGATGACGGCCGTCGACGTGGTGCTGCTCGTGGTCAGTGGCGGACGCCTGCGCTGACATGGCCGTCGTAAGCCGAGTCAGCGGCGAGCTGTGCGGTGCGCATCCCGGCGGTCCACTTTTCCTCGATGTGGCCGTAGCGCCAGATCAGCAACGCCGCAGCCCAGGTGGCGACGAACATTCCGACGATGACGAAGCCGAGCAGGTTCAGGTCCAGACCGCCGATCCAGCCCCAGAACCCGCCCGTCCAGCCGAGTTGCTCCGACAGCACGCTGAGCAGTTCGACAGTGCCGATGATGAACGCGACGGCGACGGACAGCCCGGTGATGGTGATGTTGTAGTAGACCTTGCGCACAGGCTTAGAAAACGCCCAGCCGTAGGCGAAGTTCATGAACGACCCGTCGATGGTGTCAAGCAGGCTCATGCCAGCGGCGAAGAGCACCGGCAGGCACAAGATCGCGTACCACGGCAGGCCGGCGGCGGCGCCGGTGCCCGCCAGGACGAGTAACGCGATCTCGGTCGCCGTGTCGAAACCGAGCCCGAAGAGCACCCCGACCGGATACATCTGCCACGGCTTGGTGATCGACTTCATGAACTTGCCGAACAACCGGTTCATGAATCCTCGGTTGTTCAGCTGCTCTTCCAGCGCGGCCTCGTCGTAGCGGCCCTGGCGCATCTCGCGGAACAACTTGAGTATGCCCACCAGGATGATGATGTTGATGATCGCGATGACGTACAGGAAGGTGCCCGAGACGCTGGTGCCGATGAGCCCGGTGTAATGGTGCAGAGCCGAGGAGTCGTCCTCGACCGGTCCGACGATCGCCTTCACCCCGAGCGACAGCAACACGGCCAAGCCGAACACGATCGTCGAATGGCCGAGTGAGAACCAGAACCCGACCGACAGCGGCCGCTGCCCGTCGTTCATGAGCTTGCGGGTGGTGTTGTCGATCGCTGCGATGTGGTCGGCGTCGAAGGCGTGCCGCATGCCGAGCGTGTAGGCCGTCAGGCCGATGCCGAGCCCGAGCGTCTTTGTGCCGAGGCTGTAGTGCTGCGGAGCGACGATCGCGGCCAATGTGAACCAGCCGATGACGTGCAGGGCCACGATGAAACCGGCCATCCCCGCAACTCGCGTCCACTCCTGGCCGGTCAGTGCAGTGCGAAGCCGGGTCAGCCTCGACGCCGCGAGCGCGTCGTCTGAGGCGCTCGCGATGCTCGGTGCGAGCGCCTTGTCTGGCGCGCTCGCGATGCTCGGTGCGGACACAGCGCGGCTCCTCCGACGTCAATGATTGACATCTCGACGCTAGGCCCGACACGGCGTTGTCGCAACTCGCTGGCAATAAGGCACGCTCAGCCGTGGTGCTGATGGTCGTCGCCACAGTCGTGCTCCGCCATCTCGTCTGGGCTGCCGCCCATCATGGCAAGCATCGGCCGGCCGCCGGTGGCGAAGAACCGCCAGAGCAGGGCGACGGCCACCAGCAGGAACACGACATTTAGCACCGTCGTGTAGTTCAGCGTGATGCCCTCTTCGCCGGTGAAGGCGGTACGCGGACCGGTCGGGATCAAGCCGAGCGGGTCGAAGACGAGTTCGATCAGATAGCCGGCAACGACCATCGTGGCGTAGAAGGTGCCGAACAGCAGCAAGGCCATCCGGGTTCCGTAGTAGCGCCGGTAAATGAGCAGGATCGGGATGATGAGCAGGTCGGCGAAGATGAAGCTGACGACGCCACCAAAGCTGATTCCGCCGTTCCACAGCACCGCGGCCAG
>JBDUCV010000005.1:0-56509 GCA_040003255.1 Actinomycetota bacterium | reverse complement strand
GCGAGCTGGCGCTTACCAGCCTCGTGCCGGTGCGGAGCTGCCGCGGATACCCCGGAAGACAGCGAGACGACGGCGACGACGTCGCCCGGGCGCAGGGCGACCGGCTTGATCAGCGACATGCCGACGAGGGTGCCCGACGGGCCGGCCTGCAGCAATGCCCGCACTGTCCGCGCACGAGACGCTGGACGTGGCCGGATGTTAGGACGTCCTAGTAATCTGAGGGCATGGACGCGGAGCAGATCGCCGAGGGACGTGCACGCTGGCAGAAACGCTTCGACGCGGCTGGCAAGGAAGATCGGGACTTTACGACGCTGTCCGGAGTCGAGGTGGCGCCGGTGTACGGCCCCGATCCGAGGGACGAGCGGTTCGAACGAATCGGTTGGCCGGGGGAATACCCGTTCACTCGTGGCATCCATCCGACGGGCTATCGCGGCAAGCCGTGGACGATCCGGCAGTTCGCCGGATTCGGCAACGCCGAGCAGACCAACGAGCGCTACAAGATGATCCTGGCCGAAGGCGGTGGCGGGCTATCGGTGGCCTTCGACATGCCGACGCTGATGGGCCGCGACTCCGACGACCCGCGTGCGCTGGGCGAAGTGGGCCACTGCGGGGTTGCGATCGACTCGGCGGCCGACATGGACATTTTGTTCGACGGCATTGATCTCGCGGCGACCACGACGTCGATGACCATTTCCGGCCCAGCGGTACCGGTCTTTTGCATGTACGTGGTGGCCGCGGAGCGACAGGGTGCCGACATCCGGGCACTGAACGGGACGCTGCAGACCGACATCTTCAAGGAATACATCGCGCAGAAGGAATGGATCTATCCACCCGAGCCGCACTTGAAGCTGATCGGCGACCTGATGCAGTACGTCGACGCCGAGATCCCTTCCTACAAGCCGCTTTCGGTGTCCGGTTATCACATCCGCGAAGCCGGATCGACTGCCGCGCAGGAACTGGCTTTCACGTTGGCCGACGGGTTCGGCTACGTCGAGTTGGGCCTGTCCCGCGGACTGGACATCGAGCGGTTCGCGCCCGGACTGTCGTTCTTTTTCGACGCGCACATCGACTTCTTCGAGGAGATCGCGAAGTTTCGCGCCGCCCGCCGCATCTGGGCTCGCTGGATGCGCGATGTATACGGCGCGCGCACCGAACGGGCGCAGCGGCTGCGGTTCCACACCCAGACAGCCGGCGTCTCGCTCACCGCCCAGCAACCGGACAACAACATCGTTAGGACCGCCGTCGAAGCAATGGCGGCCGTGCTCGGCGGCACCAACTCGCTGCACACCAACGCACTGGATGAGGTGCTTGCGCTACCAAGCGCCAAGGCGGCGCAGATCGCGCTGCGGACGCAGCAGGTGATCGCCGAGGAGACCGGCGTGCTCAACGTCGCCGACCCGCTCGGCGGCTCCTGGTACGTCGAGGCGCTGACCGACCAGCTCGAGGCCGAGGCCGAGAAGATCTTCGCCAAGATCCGTGACCTCGGCTCGGACGGTTCGATGATGAGCGGCCTGCTGCGCGGCATCGAGGACGGTTGGTTCATCACCGAGATCGCCGACTCCGCGTTCCTCTACCAGCAGCAGCTGGAGAAGGGCGACAAGCGGGTCGTCGGCGTGAACATCCTGACCGGAGATGTGGGCGACGAGCTGGAGATCCTTCGGGTCTCACACGAGGTCGAACTCGAGCAGCGGGAGCTTGTTGTCGCGCGCCGATCCGCACGTGATCAGCAAGCGGTGGACGCGGCTTTGGCGAAGATGGTCGACGCTGCCAGCGCCGACCGCAACACACTGCCGCCGATGCTCGACGCGGTTCGTGCTGAGGCGACGCTCGGTGAGATCTGTGCCGCATTCAAGCCGCTCTGGGGCGAATACCGCGAGCCGGCCCGGTTCTGACGACAACGCGGTCTGAAAAGATAGAACGATGCGTCCCGGCACACCCAACAGTCGCCCTGGCCCACCGACCCAGCCGAGCCCGGCCCTAGCGGGTGCGATGGCAGGGGCGGTCGATCTCGCCGCCGTCAAGGCCCGGTCCGAGGCAGCGGCACGAGCGGCCGAGGCACCGGCACCAGCGGCGGGCGGTTACGTCGTTGACGTCACCGAAGCGAGCTTCCAGGCCGAGGTGCTCGACCGCTCGTTCCAGGTTCCGGTGCTGATCGACTTGTGGGCCGAGTGGTGCCAGCCGTGCAAGCAGCTTTCGCCGATCCTCGAGAAGCTCGCGACCGAAGCGGCGGGAAGCTGGATCCTCGCGAAGGTCGACGCCGACGCGAATCCGCGGCTATCCCAAGCCCTAGCGGTGCAGAGCATCCCGACAGTGTTCGCGGTGATCGGTGGCCAGCTCGTTCCGGGCTTTCAAGGTGCGCTGCCCGAGGCGGAGGTGCGCGAATTCGTCAGCGCTGTGCTTCAGGCCGGCGAGCAGGCAGGACTGGGCGGCGTGGCGGCCAACTCGGCCGCGGCGTCAGCCGCTCCCGCTGCGGCTGCAGCGGCAGGTGGTTCCGTCCCGGCCGCTGACTCAGGTGCGCCTGCGCCGGCTGGTTCCGAAGCTGACGGTGAGCCTGAGCCGCCTGGCGATCCGCGCTTCGATGCGGCCGAGGAGGCGCTCGAGGCCGGCGATTTCACCCTCGCCGCGCAGCGTTATCAAGCGATCCTGGCCGCCGAGCCGGCAAACGCCGAGGCAGCGTTGGCGCTGCGCCAGGTGCACCTGCTCGACCGAATCGGCAAGATCGACCCGGCGTTGGTGGCCCGCGCCGAGAGCGACCCTGACGATGTGCAGGCGCAGCTCGCTGCCGCCGACGACGCCATCGCCGCCAACGACGCCGATGGCGCGCTGCGCCGGCTGATCGCCCTGGTGAAGCGGCTATCCGGCGACGAGCGTGACGTCGTCCGGCAACGGCTCCTCGAGTACTTCGACATTCTCGGCCCGGACGACCCCCGGGTCGCGCCAGCTCGTCGGGAGCTGGCCAGCGCACTGTTTTAGTTCGCCGTGTGCGGCATGATCGCGTTGGCGGGGATCACGCCCAGCCGTCCCGCGTGGTAGTCGTCGAGGGCCTGCTGCAATTCCGCGCGGGTGTTCATCACGAACGGGCCGTAATGCGCCACCGGCTCGCGGATCGGCTGACCGCCGAGCACCAACACCTCGAGGGCGGGTCGATTGGCGTCATATCCGTTGTTCGCGGCGATCGAGAGCCGATCACCGGCACCGAAGACGGCGAGCTGACCGGTACGGATCGGCTGCTGGTGCCCGCCGACCGTCCCGTTGCCGGATAGGACGTAAACCAGCGCGTTGAAATCCGGCTGCCACGGTAGCGACAGCAGTGCGCCAGGTGCCACCGTCGCGTGCGCGAGGGCGATCGGGGTGTGCGTCGCGCCGGGGCCGGTGTGCCCGCCGATCGGGCCGGCAACGATGCGCACGAGCGCGCCGCCGTCGGACGAGGCCACCAGCATCGACTGGCCGGCTTCGAGATTCTGGTAGCGCGGCGGGGTGAACTTGTCCTTCGCCGGCAGGTTGACCCAGAGCTGGATGCCGTGAAAGAGGCCACCCGACATGACAAGGTCTTCCGGCGGCGTCTCGATGTGCAGGATGCCCGCGCCAGCCGTCATCCACTGGGTGGCGCCGTTTTCGATGACTCCGCCCCCGCCGTGCGAGTCCTGGTGCAGGAACGTGCCATCGATCATGTAGGTGACCGTTTCGAAGCCGCGGTGCGGATGCCACGGAGTGCCCTTGGGCTCGCCGGGCGCATAGTCGACTTCGCCCATCTGGTCCATATGGACGAACGGGTCGAGATCTCGCATGCTCACCCCGGCGAAAGCGCGAGTGACCGGGAAGCCCTCTCCCTCGAAGCCTTTCGGCCCGGTGTGAATGCCGATGACCGGCCGCTCGACGTCGTCCATGGCCGCGGCGGCCAGCCGGGGAAGGGTGAGCGGGTCAGCAGTGACCGCGGGCATGGGCGACCTCCAGATGGTTGCGATCGCAACGATATCGTTGCAACCGTGGCACCGGCGCGGGCATTCCCAGTCAGCCCCGGTAGCGCAGCCACACCGCGCCAAGGGGCGGCACCCGCAAGGCAACCGAGGCCGGCTGGCCGTGGACCGGTCCATCGACGGCGTCGACCCCGCCGAAGTTGCCCACTCCCGACCCGAAGTACACGTCGGCGTCGGTGTTGACCACCTCGTCCCACCGTCCGCTGCGGGGCAGGCCGAGCCGGTACTGCTCGTGGGGGGTCGCGGAGAAATTCGCGACGCAGGCCAGGACCGACCCGTCGGAGCCGAAGCGCAGGAATGAGTACACGTTGCCGGTCGCGTCGTTGGCGTCGATCCAGTGAAAGCCGGCCGGGTCGGTGTCTTGCGACCACAGCGCGGGCGTTTCGCGGTAGACCCGATTGAGGTCGCTTACCAGCCGCTGCACGCCGCGGTGTTCGGGCCCGTCGAGCAGCCACCAGTCAAGCGATCCCGACTCGCTCCACTCAGCGCCTTGCGCGAACTCCTGCCCCATGAAGAGCAACTGCTTGCCGGGATGTGCCCACATGTAGGCGTAGAGCGTGCGCAAGGTGGCCATCTGCTGCCAACGGTCGCCGGGAATCTTGTGGAGTAGGGAACCCTTGCCGTGCACAACCTCGTCATGCGAGAGCGGCAGCAGGTAGTTTTCGGCGTAGGAGTACACCATCGAGAAGGTCATCTCGTGGTGGTGGTACTGGCGGTAGATCGGCTCGCGCGAGACGTAGCCGAGCGTGTCGTGCATCCAGCCCATATTCCACTTGAAGCCGAATCCCAACCCGCCGAGATGCGTCGGACGGGTGACGCCCGGCCAGGCGGTGGATTCCTCGGCAATGGTTATCGCACCGGGCACCCGCTTGTACACCGTCGCGTTGGTCTCTTGCAGGAACGCAACGGCCTCGAGGTTCTCCCGCCCGCCGTGGATGTTGGGCGACCACTCACCATCCTTGCGCGAGTAGTCGAGGTAAAGCATTGAGGCGACCGCGTCGACGCGCAGTCCGTCGATATGGAACTCCTCGAGCCAGAACAACGCGTTGGCAACGAGGAAGTTGCGCACCTGGCTGCGACCGAAATCGAAGACGTAGGTACCCCAGTCCGGCTGCTCGCCGCGACTCGGGTCCGCGTGCTCGTAAAGCGCGGTGCCGTCGAAGCGGGCCAGCGCCCACTCGTCTCTCGGGAAATGCGCCGGCACCCAGTCGACGATCACCCCGATGCCGGCCTGGTGCAGTCGGTCGACGAGATACCGGAAGTCGTCCGGATCGCCGAAGCGCGCGCTCGGTGCGTAGTAGGACGACACCTGGTAGCCCCACGAGCCGCCGAAGGGGTGCTCGGCGACCGGCAGGAACTCGACGTGGGTGAAGCCGATCTCGAGAATGTGGGCGATGAGCTCGTCCGCGAGCTGGCGGTAGGAAAGCCCCTGCCGCCACGACCCGAGGTGAACCTCATACATCGACATCGGCGCCGCATGCCATTCGGTCGAAGCGCGCTTGGCCAGCCACTCGTCATCGCCCCAGTCGTGCTGCGAGGAAAACACGACGGACGCGGTCTGCGGGGGTGTCTCGGTGGCGAAGGCCATCGGGTCGGCCTTCTGCCGCCACACGCCGTCCGACCCGAGGATCTGGAACTTGTACCGGGTGCCGTCACCGACGGCGGGCACGAACAGTTCCCAGACCCCGGACGAGCCCAGGGAACGCATCGGAAACGCCCGGCCTGACCAGTAGTCGAAGTCTCCGGTCACCCGGACTCCGCGCGCGTTCGGGGCCCACACCGCGAACGAGGTCCCGGTGACTTCGCCGCCCGGCGTGTCGTAGCTGCGCACGTGAGCGCCCAGCACGTCCCACAGGTTCTCGTGCCGTCCCTCGCCGATCAGGTGCTGGTCGATCTCGCCGAGCGTCGGCAGCCACCGGTAGGGATCATCAACGGTGAACGAATGTTCGCCGTAGGACACCTCGAGCCGGTAGTCGGTGGGCGAGCCGTCGACGACGGCGCCGAAGACCCCGCCCTGGTGAATCCGTTCCAGCGAAGTACGAGTGGTGCCAACGATGGCCGTCACCGCGTCGGCCTCCGGACGCAGGGTGCGGATGATGGTCCGGCCGTCGGCGGTCGGGTGCGCGCCGAGCAGGCCGTGCGGATCGTGATGCGCGCCTTCGACCAGGCGATCCAGGGCATCGCCCTCGACGGTGGCCACCGCGGGGATCGGTCCCGCGTGCGGGACCGGCGGCGATGTCGTGGTCGTCGCCGCAGGCGTGGGCTGGGGAGTCGGCCGGGTCATTGCGCGCCTTCCTGTCCGGATGCACTGGGCACACCGAGCCGGGCGAGTGAGGCCAGCGGGATGCTGAGCCAACTTGGCCGGTTACGCGCCTCGTATACGGCCTCGTACACGGCCTTGTCGGCCTCGAATGCGCGCAGCAGCGCGGCGTCATCGCGAGGGTCATGCCCGGACGCATCCGCATAGCCGTCGCAGTAGGCGCTGCGATTGCGGTCGGCCCACTCGCTGGCGCGGTAATCGCGCTGCGCGTCGCTGCCGACGTCGACGAGCTGGTGGCGGGCGGCGTAGTCGAAGGAGCGCAGCATGCCGGCGATGTCGCGTAGTGGCGAGTCGAAGGTGCGCCGCTCGGCCAGGGACTTGACCGGCTCACCCTCGAAATCGAGCACGATCCACCGCCGCGCCGTACGCAGTACCTGACCCAGATGCAGGTCGCCGTGGATGCGCTGGGTGACGACCGGCTCGGAACGCCGGGCCACCGCGTCGAACGACGCGCGCAGGCCGGATTCGATCTCCGCAAGCTGCGGAACGATGGCCAACGCGGCGTCCAACCGGGCGTGCATCGCCGCCGAGCGTGGTGCCAGCTGGTGGGTGGCGAGCAGATCGGTGCCGAAGGCGTTCGCGAGGTCCGCGTGCACGTGTGCAGTGGCCACCCCCAGCCGCTCGGCCTCGCCGGCGAAGTCGCCACCCGCCTCGTCGGCGTGCAGATCGGCTTCGGCCATCAGATCCCGAACGCTGATCTTGGCCAGCTCCCAGCCGTCGGTGGCGGTGGTCATGTACTCCTGCAGCATCGCTAGGCTCACCGGCTCGCCGTCGATGGTTGCGGTGATGCTGCCGAGCAGCCTGGCGATATTTCGTCCGCCCAGTTCGGTGAGCGCGTCGTGAATCTCGATGTCGGGGTTGAGGCCGGGTTCGAGCCGGCGAAACACCTTGAGAATCGCCCGATGGCCGTACACGAGGGAGGTGTTGGATTGCTCTGCGGTCAGCACCAGGCTCTGCGCGCCGTCGGGAAACTCCCCCGGCTCGGCGTGCGGGATGAAGCGCAACACGTCGGTGTTCCGGCCGCTGCGGATGCCCTCGATCAGCGTCTGGGTGACCCCCTTGTCGTGCAACGCGTCGTAGACCCAAAGCGGGCTCCCGTCGACCTGCACCGAGCCGAGCAGGACGTGCTCCAGGCTCTGCACCGGCTCCTCGCGCAGCACGAGCGGCACCTGATAGGTCTCGTGGCTGCCGTCGTCGTAGTGAGCGTCCGCCGTCCAGATCGAGAATTCCGGGGGAGTCTCGCTGATCACCTCGAGCAGTCTCGAGGTCACTGCGACACCGCGTCCCTTGCCGGCGAACCAGCGCTGATTGGGCAGCCAGGTCGCGATCAAGGCGCCGATTTCGGAGCGGACGAGGGTCATGCCACCACCTCGGAGCTTGCATCGCTCATCGACTCGGGTTGCCCGTCGCGTGACTGCACCCGAGGGATGCGCAGCCAGTAGAAGCCATGCCCGGCAAGGGTGAGCAGATAGGGCAGCTCACCGATCGCAGGGAACCGCGACCCGCCGATCAGTTCGATCGGTTCGGCGCCTTCCCACGTGCGCAGATCCAATTCGACCGGCTGGGCGAAGCGGGACAGGTTGTTGACGCATAGGACGATGTCGTCGCCGAACTCGCGCACGAAGCTCAGGACACTGGGATTGCTGCCGCCAAGGTCGGTGAACGAGCCCAGGCCGAACGCGGGATTTGCCTTGCGCAGCTGCACCATCCGGCGGGTCCAGTGCAGCAGCGAGGAGGTGTTTCGGGTTTGCGATTCGACGTTTGTCACCTGGTAGCCGTAGATCGAATCCATATTCACGGGCAAGTAGAGCCGACCGGGGTCACAGGTCGAGAAGCCCGAGTTGCGGTCCGGTGTCCACTGCATCGGGGTACGCACGCCATCACGGTCGCCGAGCCAGATGTTGTCGCCCATGCCAATTTCGTCGCCGTAGTACAGGACCGGGGAGCCGGGCAGTGAGAGCAGCAGCGCGGTGAACAGCTCGATCTGGTTGATGTCGTTCTCGAGCAGCGGCGCCAATCGGCGGCGGATGCCCATGTTGGCCTTCATCCGCGGATCTTTTGCGTACTCCTTCCACATGTAGTCGCGGTCCTCGTCGCTGACCATCTCCAGGGTGAGCTCGTCGTGGTTACGCAGGAAGATGCCCCACTGGCAGTTGGCCGGGATGGCTGGCGTCTGCTCCATGATCTCGCTGATCGGGTAGCGCTGCTCGCGGCGCACGGCCATGTAGATGCGCGGCATCACCGGAAAGTGGAAGGCCATATGGCATTCGTCGCCCCCTGTGGCCGGGTCGCCGAAGTACTCGACCACGTCGGCCGGCCACTGGTTCGCCTCGCACAACATGACCCGGTCGGGGTAGTCGCGATCGATCTCTTTGCGCAGTCGCTTGAGGAACTCGTGCGTCTCGGGCAGGTTCTCGCCGTTCGTGCCGTCGCGTTCGTACAGGTAGGGCACGGCGTCGAGCCGGAATCCGTCGATGCCGAGGTCCAGCCAGAAACGTAGCGCGTCGATGACGGCTTGCTGCACGTCCGGCGAGTCGAAGTTCAGGTCCGGCTGGTGGCTGAAGAAACGGTGCCAGTAGTACTGCCTGCGCAGCGGGTCGAACGTCCAATTCGACGGCTCGGTGTCGACGAAGATGATCCGTGCCTCGGGCCACCGGGTGTCGTCGTCGCTCCAGACGTAGTAGTCGCCGTAGGGACCGTCCGGATCCGATCGTGAGGCCTGAAACCAGGGATGTTGGTCGGACGTGTGGTTCATGACGATGTCGATGATCACCCGGATGCCGCGGGCGTGGGCTGCTTCGAGCAGCGCGGTGAAGTCCTCGACGGTGCCGAATTCGGGCAGCACGCCGGTGTAGTCGGTGACGTCGTAACCACCGTCGCGCAGCGGCGACGGGAAGAACGGCGGCAACCACAGACAGTCCACGCCCAGCCAAGCCAGATAGTCGAGCCGGTCGGCGAGACCTCGTAGGTCGCCGGTGCCGTCGCCGTTCGAGTCGCTGAACCCGCGGACGAGTACCTCGTAAAACACGGCGCGTTTGAACCACTCCGGATCCGGGGGCAGCCGGGTCGGCACCGTGGCCTCGACCCACGAGCTGACTTCGACCGGGTCGCTCAAAGAGGACCCCTCTTCGCGCCGGCGAGTCGTCACCGGCTGATCGGCTCGATCGCAAAGATGTGGGCGGGCAGGCCGTACGGATCCAGCCTGACGTAGTTGTGCTGCCCCCACTCGTACTGGACACCGGAGATCAGATCACGCACGACAAACCGTTCGTTCCAGTCGACGCCCAATGCAGGCAGATCCAGCGATGTCCAGCCCTCTCGAACCGACTGTGGATCGGTCGACACCACCACGAGCACGGTGTCGCCGGTCTCGTCGTCGCGCTTGCTGAACGCCATTAGTGCGTCGTTGTCGACCGCGTGGAGGTGCAGATTGCGTAGCCAGTGCAGAGCAGGGTGCGCGCGGCGGATCTCATTGAGCCTGGTCAGAAACGGGGCGAGTGAGCGACCGTCTGCCTCGGCGGCGGCGAAGTCGCGTGGCCGCAACTGATACTTCTCCGAATCCAGGTACTCCTCGCTGCCGAGACGGACCGGGAGATGCTCGAACAACTCATACCCGGAATAGACACCCCACGTCGGTGACAGCATCGAGGCCAGCACCGCACGGATCCGGAATGCGGCAGGACCGCCGTGTTGCAGGTAGTCGCTCAGAATGTCGGGCGTGTTGACGAAAAAGTTCGGCCGCATGTAGTGGCCGGCGTCGACGAGTTCCTGAGCGTAGGCCGACAGTTCGTCCTTGCTGTTGCGCCAGGTGAAGTAGGTATAGCTCTGGGTGAAACCGATGCGGGCGAGCTCGTGCATCATCGCCGGCCGGGTGAAAGCCTCGGCGAGGAACAGGACGTCTGGGTGCGTCTTCTTCACCGCGGCAATCAGCCAATGCCAGAAGTTGAGCGGCTTCGTATGTGGGTTGTCGACCCGGAAGATCTTGACGCCGGCATCGATCCAGTGTTCGAGCAGGTAGAGGCATTCGGCGTAGATGCCGCTGGGGTCGTTGTCGAAGTTCATGGGGTAGATGTCTTGATACTTTTTCGGCGGGTTCTCGGCGTACGCGATCGTGCCGTCGGCGTTCGTGTTGAACCACTCGGTGTGCTTGTCGACCCATGGATGGTCAGGGGCGGCCTGCAGGGCGAAGTCGAGTGCTACCTCCATGCCGAGTTGCTGCGCGCGATCGACCAGTGCCGTGAAGTCGGCCATCGAGCCGAGCTCCGGGTGGATCGAGTCGTGGCCACCGTGCCTGCTGCCGATCGCCCATGGCGAGCCGACGTCCCAGGATGCGGCCGCCAGCGTGTTGTTCGGACCTTTGCGGTTGACCTCCCCGATTGGGTGGATCGGCGGCAGGTACACCACGTCGAAGCCCATGCCGGCGACATATTCCAGGTGTTCGGTCGCGTCCTTGAATGTGCCGTGGCGTACCGGGCGCGCGGGTGCCTGCGGATCACCGGCCAGTTCGGCGCCGATCGAGCGCGGAAAGAACTCGTACCACGCGCCGTACAGCGCGCGTGGGCGGTCGACCCAGATCGGGTATCGCGGCGACCTGGTGATCAGCTCGCGCACCGGGTGGGCGTGCACCAGCTTCTGCAGGAAGGGGTCGAGCGCGGGTGCGACTCGATGGGCGACGTCGCGCGTCGGGTCGCGTAGTGCGTCCGCCGCCGCGGCGGCGCGTGGGCGTTCGGGCTTCGGCAGCGTCTTGGCAAGTCGGCCGAAAAGGTGGGCGCCGGTCTCGAGGTCGTTGGCCAGGTCTTCGGGGCCCTGTCCGGCGTCGATCTTGACGGTGACCGCGTGATGCCAGGTCGAGAGCGGATCGCTCCATGCTTCGACGACGAAACTCCAGAGCCCTTGGTGGTCCGCGACGATCGTGGCGTGCCACTGATCCAGACCTGGCGCGCCGGGCGTCATCCGGACGTTGGCTCGCTTCTGCCCGTCCGGCCCGCGCAGCGCCACGTTCGCGCCGACGGCGTCGTGACCTTCGCGGAACACAACAGCCGAGATCGGCACGCGTTCGCCGACCACCGAGCGGGCCGGGTATTCCCCCCCGCTCACCACGGGACTAATCGCTGCGAGCCCTAGGCGTCCGACCACGGGATCCAACCTACCGAGACTCACTGGGTGCAGTAAGCCCTTCCGGTGCTCGACGGCGCGGGCCGGGCGACCTAGTAGTCTCGCCCGCCGTGAAGGCATTGCGCAGGTTGACGGTGCGGGCGGCGTTTCCGCCTGAGCTGGTGAAGCTCGGTGAGATCGTCAGCAACCTGCGCTGGTCGTGGCATCCGGATTCGCTCGATCTGCTCGAATCCGTCGATCCGGAACTGTGGCAGTCCTGCGGCCACGACCCGAACAAGATGCTCGGCGAGGTGAGCGCCGAGCGACTGGCCGTACTCGCGCGCGAGCGCAAGTTCCTACGTCGGCTCGACGATGTCCACGAGGACCTGACCGATTACCTCCAGCGGCCGCGCTGGTACCAGCACCAGAGTGAAAGCGACCCGCTGCCCGACTCGATCGGCTACTTCTCCCCGGAGTTTGGCATCGCCGAGGTGCTGCCGCAGTACTCCGGCGGCCTCGGCATTCTCGCCGGTGACCATCTCAAGGCCGCCAGTGACCTCGGCGTCCCGATCATCGGCGTAGGTCTGCTCTACCGGGCCGGATACTTCAGCCAGTCGCTGACGCGCGACGGGTGGCAACTCGAGCGCTACCCGTCGCTGGACCCGCAAGGCCTGCCCATCAAGCTGCTGAAATTCGATGGCCAGCCGGCGCATGTGTCCCTCGTGTTGCCCGAGGGCCGGGCGCTGCACGCGCAGGTGTGGGTTGCCATGGTGGGGCGGGTGCCGCTTCTGCTGCTCGACAGTGACATCGAGGACAACGACGTCCCCGCCCGCCAGGTCACGGACCGGCTCTACGGCGGCGGCAAGGAGCACCGGCTCGAGCAGGAGCTGCTGTTGGGTATCGGCGGTGTGCGCGCGATCCGCGCTTACTGCGCGGCGAGCGGAGCGCCGGCGCCGCAGGTGTTCCACACCAACGAGGGGCACGCCGGTTTCCTCGGCGTCGAGCGGATCCGAGAACTGGTCGAGAGCGAGGGACTCAGCTTCGGCGAGGCACTGCAGGCGGTACGCGCCGGAACTGTGTTCACCACTCATACGCCGGTGCCGGCGGGCATCGACCGGTTCCCCCGCGAGTTGGTGGCCGCGCACCTGGCCGGATTGCCCGGCGTACCGGTCGAGCGGATCCTCGCGCTCG
This sequence comes from Actinomycetota bacterium, assembly GCA_040003255.1. Taxonomy (GTDB): domain Bacteria; phylum Actinomycetota; class Actinomycetes; order Mycobacteriales; family Jatrophihabitantaceae; genus JBDUCV01. The sequence goes on along the minus strand of JBDUCV010000005.1, from coordinate 43,927 downwards.
GTCAGGAGCACGACCCGACGATCTTCAACATGGCGCACATGGGTTTCCGGCTCAGCCAGCGGGCAAACGGGGTATCGGTGCTGCACGGCTCGGTCAGCCGAAAGATGTTCGCCGAGCTGTGGCCGCGGTTCGATTCTGCCGAGGTGCCGATCGGTTCGGTGACGAACGGGGTGCATGCGCCGACGTGGATGTCGCGGGAGATCCTCGAGATCGCCGAACGCGAGGCGGGCGCTGAGGCGCTGCACGAAGGGACCGGGTGGAATGCCATCGACCGGGTGACGGACAAAGAGCTGTGGAGCGTCCGGCGCCTGCTGCGCGAGCGGCTCGTCACCGAGATCCGCCGGCGGATGCGCGCGTCGTTACTTCAGCGCGGGATGTCCGAGGCGGAGCTGGGTTGGACGTCGTCGGCGTTCGACCCGGATGTGCTGACCATCGGCTTCGCCCGCCGGGTGCCGTCCTACAAGCGGCTCACCCTGATGCTGCGCAACCCGGAGCGGCTCAAGTCCCTGCTGCTGCACCCGGAACGGCCGGTCCAGATCGTCATCGCGGGCAAGAGTCACCCGGCCGACGATGGTGGTAAGCAGCTGATCGCGCAGATGGTGACTTTTGCCGATGACCCCGCCGTTCGGCATCGGATCACCTTCCTGCCCGACTACGACATCGGCATGGCGCGCTATCTCTACTGGGGCGTGGACGTGTGGCTCAATAACCCGTTGCGGCCGCTCGAAGCGTGCGGCACGTCAGGGATGAAGGCCGCGCTGAACGGCGCGCTGAACCTGTCGATCCGCGATGGCTGGTGGGACGAGTGGTTCGACGGCGAGAACGGCTGGGCGATCCCGTCCGCCGATGGGGTGCCCGATGCCGAGCGCCGCGATGATGTCGAGGCCGCCGCGCTGTACGACCTGATCGAACACCAGGTGGCACCGCGCTTCTATGACCGCGCCAGCGGCGGGATCCCCGCGCGGTGGGTGCAGATGGTGCGGCACACGCTTAAGACGCTGGGGCCGAAGGTGCTGGCGACCCGGATGGTGCGCGACTACGTCGAGCAGCTGTATGCCCCGGCTGCCGCGTTTGCCGACCGGCTGGCGACCGGGACGTACGCGGCAGCTCGCTCGCTCGCACATTGGCGCTCGGGAGTCTTGGCGGCGTGGCCCGGCGTGACGGTGCTGCACGTCGATTCACAGGTCGACGGCGACGACCCTGCGCTCGGTTCGGTGCTCCACCTGCGCGCCGAGGTTGCGCTCAACGGGCTGCGTCCCGACGACGTCGACGTGCAGGCGGTCTATGGCACGGTCGACACCGAGGACCAGCTGACCGGGATCCGCTCGGTGTCCTTGACACTCGCGGATCCGATCGACGGGACGAGCTGGTTCGCCGGGGAGGTTCCGCTCCAGCGCACCGGATTGTTCGGCTACACCGTGCGGGTATTACCCAACAATGACCTGCTCGCGTCGCCTGCCGAACTGGGCGTCGTCGCTACGGCCTGAGCGCGCCAGTCCTTCGCGCCGCTGTGCTGATCTTGCTCACGATCGCCCCACTCGCAGCAGCAGGGTGGTTCGAGGATGCAGCGACATGACGCCACCGCCCGCTAAGCTGCCCGCCATTGGCCGACCACCGACATTTCTGGTATCGACGATGGGCTCATAGAAGTCGGCCCACGGTGCCACGGGCAGCACGATCTCGACGGGCTCGTCGCCGGCGTGCAGGAACAGCAGGTAGGAGTCACCGACGATGAACTCCCCGCGTGGCCCGCGGTGTCGGAGCCCGCGCCCGTCCAGGTACATGCCCAGCGTCCGCAGGCCGGGGTCAAACCAATCGCTGCGGGTCAGTTCGCGCCCGTTCGGGTGAAACCAGGCGAGGTCTTTGCAGCCGTCGCCAGCGGGCACCAGCCGACCTTCGAGGAAGGCGCGCTGGCGAAGCACCGGTGTGGCGCGGCGCAGCGCGATCAGCCGTTGCGTCAACTCCTGCATGTCCTGCGCAGCCGGCGAGGATGACCAGTCCAGCCAAGAAATCTCGCTGTCCTGCACGTAGGCGTTGTTGTTCCCCCCCTGGGTGCGCCACCGCTCGTCTCCGGACACGACCATCGGCACCCCGGTCGACAGCAACAGCGTCGTCATCAAATTGCGAGCCTGGCGCAGCCGTCGGGCGATCACCGCGTCGTCGGAGGTCTCACCCTCGACTCCGCAGTTGTCCGAATGGTTGACATCCGTGCCGTCTCGGTTGTCTTCGCCATTGGTGTGGTTGTGCTTATGTTCGTAGGACACCAGGTCGCGCAGGGTGAATCCGTCGTGGGCAGTCACGAAGTTGATCGACGCGAACGGTAGGCGACCATCGTCGCCGTAGAGGTCTGACGAACCGGCCAGCCGGTAGGCCAGATCCCGTACTCCACCCGCACCATGCGCCCAGAACGAGCGGACTGTGTCGCGGTACTTGCCGTTCCACTCCGTCCAGAGCGGCGGGAACTCACCGACCTGGTAGCCGCCCGCGCCGACGTCCCACGGCTCGGCGATGAGCTTCACCTGGGAGATCACCGGATCCTGATGGATCGCGTGGAAGAACGAGGACAGTTGGTCGACATCGTGCAAGGAGCGGGCCAGTGCCGAAGCCAAGTCGAACCGGAACCCGTCAACATGCATCTCGGTGACCCAATATCGCAGCGAGTCGGTGATCAGCTGCAGCGGGAACGCCAGCCGCGGGTTGAAGGTATTGCCGCAGCCGGTGTAGTCGGCGTACCGCGATGGGTCGCCGGCGGCGAGGCGGTAGTAGGCGGTGTTGTCTATGCCCTTGAATGCCAGCATCGGGCCGTCTGGCTCGCCCTCTGCGGTGTGGTTGTAGACCACGTCGAGGATCACCTCGATGCCCGCAGCGTGCAGTGTGCGCACCATCGACTTGAACTCGCGTACTGCGTGGGCACCATCGCCGTCGCGCCGTGACGCGTAGCCCTCGTGCGGGGCGAAGAATCCCAGCGAGTTGTAGCCCCAGTAGTTCTGCATGCCGCGACGCCGGATCGCAGGCTCAGTGACGAACTGGTGGATCGGCATCAGCTCGACGGCCGTCACGCCGAGCGACCGCAAGTGCTCGATCGCCGCCGGGTGCGCGAGCCCGGCATAGGTACCCCGCAGCTCGGGCGGGATTTCTGGGTGGCAGCGGGTGAACCCCCTGACGTGCAGTTCGTAGATGACGGTGTCGTCCCACGCGACGTGCGGCCGGCGGTCGTCGCCCCACGGAAAGTCTCCGTGCACGACGACCGACCGTGGAACGTAGGGCGCGGAGTCCTCGGCGTTGTCGCCATAGATCGAGGGATTCAGGATGAGGTCGCCCTCGAGCGCGCGGGCGTAGGGATCGACCAGGAGCTTGGTCGGGTTGTGGCGAAGGCCTCGCGCGGGGTCCCATGGCCCCTCGACGCGGAAGCCGTAGCGCTGCCCGGGGCCGACCCCCGGTAGGTAACCGTGCCACACGCGGTAGGTGACCTCGCCTAGCGAAATGCGCGTCTCACGCCCGTCCAAGTCGAACAGACAGACCGACACCCCAGTCGCGCTCGATGACCAGAGGGCGAAGTTGGTCCCCTCGCCGTCCCACGACGCGCCCAACGGAAACGGGCGGCCCGGCCACGCGGTGTCCAATCTGGACGCAAGCGCGGCGGTGAGCTCTTCGGGATGCATCGAGGCGGACTGTAGCGGCTGGTCGGCGCCGGCTCATCGGTGCGGTTTGATTAGTGGCGTGCCGGACGTCAACCCCGATGCGGTGTTACAGCTCGCCGCGGTGACCGTCCAACGAGGCGAGAAGCTGCTGATCGACTCGGTCGACTGGACCGTCGAGGAGGACGAGCGCTGGGCCGTGCTCGGGCCGAACGGTGCGGGAAAAACCACACTGCTGCAGGTCGCCGCCGCGGCGCTGCATCCCACGTCGGGTACGGCCTGCATATTCGGCGAGCGGCTCGGCGCGGTCGACGTCTTCGAGCTGCGGCCCCGGATCGGCTTCGCGAGTGCGTCGGTGGCTTCGCGCATTCCATCCGGTGAGCGGGTCGTCGACGTCGTTGTCAGTGCCGGCTATGCCGTGATGGGGCGCTGGCGTGAGGCGTACGGACGATTCGACGTGCGCCGCGCCCGCGCGCTGCTCGAACGCTTCGGCGTCGGCGAGCTCGCTGAGCGGCCATACGGGACGCTGAGCGAGGGCGAGCGCAAGAGGGTGCAGATCGCGCGCGCGATGATGACCGACCCGGAGCTGCTGTTGCTCGACGAGCCGGCCGCGGGGATGGATTTGGGCGGACGTGAGGACTTGCTGCGCCGGCTGGCCCGCCTGGCCGCCGACCCAGCCGCTCCGACATCGGTACTGGTGACCCACCATGTCGAGGAGATACCGCCGGGCGTATCCCACGCGCTGCTGATCCGCGAAGGCCGGGTGGTGGCATCCGGGCTGGCGAATCGCGTGCTCAGCTCGAAAAACCTGAGCGCGACGTTCGATCTGCCGCTCAGCGTGCATCGCGAGCGCGGGCGCTGGTTCGCCCGTTCGACCGGCTGACCTACGCTGCCAGCACTGGACGAGAGGACTGTCGTGGCCGAATTGGTGCGGGTCGAGATCGACAACGGGGTGGCTACCGTGCGCCTGGACCGGCCGCCGATGAACGCAGTGAACACCGCCGTGCAGGAACGGCTGCGCCAGGTGGCGGCGGACTTGTCGGCCGACCATGCGGTGCGGTCGGTGGTGCTTTACGGCGGCGAGAAGGTGTTCGCCGCCGGGGCGGACGTCAAGGAGTTCGCGACGATGAGCCACGTCGATATGGTGCGCGATGCCGAGCGGCTGACCACCGCGCTGGACGCGATCGCCCGCATTCCCAAGCCGGTGATTGCGGCTGTCAACGGATATGCCCTGGGTGGTGGCTGCGAGCTGGCGATGGCGGCGGACTTCCGGGTCAGTGCCGAGGATGCAAGGTGGGGTCAGCCCGAGATCCTGCTTGGCATCATCCCGGGAGCGGGTGGGACTCAACGGCTGCCCAGGCTGATCGGGGTGGCCAAGGCGAAGGAGCTCATCTACACCGGACGGATGGTGGACGCGGCCGAGGCGCAGCGGCTCGGACTTGTCGACGTCGTTGTGCCGGCGTCCGACGTCTACCCGACGGCGGTGCAAATGGCGGCCAGGTATGCCACCGGACCGGCGCTCGCCCTGCGGGCGGCGAAGGCGGCGATAGACGGTGGCCAGGATCTAGACCTGGCAAGTGGCCTGCGGCTCGAGGCCACGCTATTCGCCTCGCTGTTCGCGACGGCCGACCGAACGATCGGCTTGCGCTCGTTCCTCGACCGGGGGCCGGGCAAGGCGGACTTCACCGGTGGGTGAACCGGTGGGCGCCGAGCCTTCGACGACTTGGCGCTGCCCCGGCTCGACGGCCCGGCCGAACGGGCGCTGCTCGGGCCGCCATTTGCCGAGTCGTTGCCTGCGTTGGTCGGCGCGGATCAGGTCGGTGCCGTCGTCGAGCGGTATCGAACCCATTACGCCACGGGCATGTACGACGCTCGGCTGTACGACGGCATCGTCGACGTGCTCGCGGAGCTTTCGGCGTCGACCGCCTGAGCGCACTGCCCGAGTGATCTGCCCGCGGCGCTATGGTCCCTGCCGTGGACGACATCGATCGCAGTTCTCGGGCAGATCGGGACTGGGTCGACGAGGCGGTCCGGCGGGTCGAAGCAGATGCGAACCGCTCGGCCGACACCCATCTCATCGCCTTCCCACTCGGCCCCGACTGGGGCGTCGACCTGTATCTGAAGGACGAGTCGACGCACCCGACCGGCTCGCTTAAGCACCGGCTCGCGCGCTCGTTGTTCCTATACGCCCTATGCAATGGCCAGATCCACGAGAGCACCACCGTCATCGAGGCGTCCTCGGGATCTACCGCCATCAGTGAGGCGTACTTCGCCCGGCTGCTGGGCTTGCCCTTCGTCGCTGTCATGCCGAACTCGACCAGCGAGGAAAAGGTGGCGCTGATCGAACGGGAGGGCGGACGATGCCACCTCGTCGAGGACCCGACCAGCATCTACGAGGACGCGGCGGAACTCGCGCGGGCCAGCGGCGGTCACTACCTCGATCAGTTCACCTACGCCGAACGGGCCACGGACTGGCGCGGCAACAACAACATCGCCGAGTCGATCTTCGAGCAATTGGCTTTGGAGCGACATCCGGTGCCGCGCTGGATCGTCGTCGGCGCCGGTACCGGTGGCACCAGCGCGACGATCGGCCGCTACTTGCGCTACCGCCGCTACCACACCGCGCTGGCCGTCGTCGACCCGGAGAACAGCGCCTTCTTTCCCGGCTGGCGCGACGACGACGCCGAGCGAGTCGGCGGCTGCGGCTCGCGGATCGAGGGCATCGGCCGCCCGCGGGTCGAACCCAGCTTCGTGCCCGGAGTGGTCGACCGGATGATCTGCGTCCCGGACGCCGCGTCGATTGCTGCCATGCGTGTCGTCGAGCCGATTTTCGGTCACCGCGTCGGCCCGTCGACCGGCACCAACCTCTGGGGTGCGCTGCTCATCGCCTGCGAGATGCGGGCCGCGGGGGAGCGAGGAAGCATCGTCACCCTGCTTTGCGATAGCGGCGAACGGTATGCGCACACCTGCTATTCCGACGAGTGGGTTGGCGCGCACGGGCTCGATCTGACCACCGAAACCACCTGGATGGAGCACGTGCTGGCGACCGGAACGTGGGTGCGAGCTTGACCGATGATCGGGGGGCGCGCCGCACCCGGTGGTCCGCCATCGCCGCGGTGTTGCTGCTGATCGCCGCCGTGCTGTACCTAGGCTTGTTTCAGGTCGTCGACGCTGTTGAGCGGCACGCATTCAACAGCGGTTGGCTGCCCAAGTCGACGGTGCAGCTGAGCGCAGGCAAGGCGTACCACATCTCGGTGCGTGGCGGCGCCGAGGTGCTCAGCAAACGGGGTGAAGACCTGACCTTTCCGCAGTGCTGGTGGTCGACCGACCGACCGGGCAGCCAATCGCTGACCGTGACACCCGTCGCCGCGGATTCCCATTCACTGAACGTGGTGGCGAGCTTCGTGGCACCGGTGACCGGACCGGTCCACGTCGAGTGTCCGCCCTGGGGGGCCGTGTCGGTCGACGACTCCGACGATTCCGCGGTTGACCTCGCCGGATTCTTCCTGCTGTTGGCGGTTGTGTGCCTGACCGCCGGCGCGGCTTTGGGACTCTCGCTGCTCCGTCGAGTTGCATCGGGGCCGCCAGCGCGCCATGCGCAGGACGGGGCTGACGTGGGCAACTAACGTGCAATGGTTGCGACCCGGGCGTTCGACCGGTGCCGGTTGCAGGTCGCAGCGAGTGCACGACTACAGCGGCGAGACCATCGTCATATTGCTACTGGTCGGTAACATAGGCAGTATTCAGCCAACCGAAGTGCGAGAGGTCATTGCATGAACATCGTCGTGCTGATGAAGCAGACGCCCGATACCGAGGGCAACCGCACGCTGAACCCCGCTGATAACACCGTCGATCGCGCCGCGGTTGACCCGGTGATCAACTACATCGACGAGTACGCCATCGAGGAAGGCTTGCGGCTGAAGGAGGCGCATGGCGGCGAGGTGACGATCATGACGGTGGGTCCGGAGCAGGCGACCGCATCGATCCGCAAGGCGTTGTCGATGGGTGCCGACAAGGCGGTCCACGTGACCGATTCGGCGCTGCACGGTTCTTGCGCCATCCAGACCTCGAAGGTGCTGGCCAAGACCCTCGGCACATTGGAGTGGGACGTTGTGGTGGCCGGATCCGAAGCCACTGACTCGAGGATGTCGGTCGTTCCGGCGCTGCTCGCTGAGGTCACCGGGCGTCCCCAGCTGTCGCAGGCCCGCAAGGTGACCGTCGACGGTGACACCGTCACCATCGAACGGCTCACCGATGACGGCTACGAGGTGGTGACCGGCCAAACACCTGCGATCGTCAGCGTGGTTGAGAAGATCAACGACCCCCGTTACCCCTCGTTCAAGGGGATCATGGCGGCGAAGAGCAAGCTCATCCAGACGCTGTCCATCGCCGACCTCGGTATCGGCGCGGACGAGGTGGGCCTCGCGCACGCGACGACCCAGGTGGTGTCCTTCGAGGTCGCGCCGCCGCGGCAGGCCGGTCAGGTCATCAAAGACGACGGCGAGGCTGCGGCGAGGATCGTCGAATTCCTCGCGTCGAAGAAACTGGTCTGAGGAGATCTGGCATGGCGGAAGTACTGGTCCTCGTTGATCGCGTCGAGCCGGGCGAGGGTGGCATCCGCAAGTCGACCCAAGAACTGCTCACCGTTGCTCGAACGCTCGGCGAACCCAGCGCCGTCGTCGTCGGCGCCCCCGGTGGCGCCGCCAAGCTGACGCAGGGGTTGGCAGAGTACGGCGCGGTGAAGGTGTACGTCGTCGAAAGCGACGACATCGGCGAGTACCTGGTCGCGCCGATGGCCGAGGCATTGGCGGCTGTGGTGGAGCAGGCAGCACCCGCCGCGGTGCTCATGTCGTCCTCGCTGGAGAACAAAGAGATCGCCGCCCGGCTGGCATTCAAGATCGGCAGTGGCGTGCTGACTGACGCGATCGGCGTCGATGCCGATGGCACGGCGACACAGAGCATTTTCGGCGGTGCAATCACCGTCCGGTCAAAGGTCAGCGCCGGCGTCCCGGTGATCACCATGCGGCCCAACTCGGTCGGCCCCGAAGCGTCCCCGGTTACGGCGGAGCAGGTCGAGGTCCCGCTGACGGTGTCTGAGCCGGCGAAGGCGGCGAGGATCATCGACCGGGTGGTTGAGCAGCGCGACTCCCGCCCGGCCTTGTCCGACGCGTCGGTGATCGTCTCGGGCGGCCGCGGCATGGGCGGCGCCGATAACTTCACCATCATCGAGAAGCTTGCCGACACGCTCGGCGCGGCGGTGGGCGCGTCCCGTGCTGCGACCGATGCCGGGTGGGTGCCGCACACGATGCAGGTCGGCCAGACCGGTGTGACCGTGTCGCCGCAGCTCTACATCGCGGTCGGTATTTCCGGTGCTATCCAGCACCGCGCCGGCATGCAGACGTCGAAGACAATCGTCGCGATCAACAAGGACGCCGAGGCGCCGATCTTCGAACTGGCCGACTTCGGTGTGGTCGGCGATCTATTCCAGATCGTCCCAAGACTCGCCGAGGAGATCACCAAGCGCAAAGGCTGACCCAACGGCGAGCAACCCGGACTGCCACCGACGCCGACGGGGTGGTTGCCTGCTGATGGGGGTTCGAGCGCCGAACCAGAGGAACTCAACTGGACTCGAGGTTGCATCCTGGACGGGTGACGGCCACCCGGAACCAGCGGCAGGAGGTCGCTCCCTCGCAGATCTTCGGCCCGCGGCTGCGAGCCACCACCGGCGGCATCCTCGTGCTGATCACCTTGATCGCCTTCGAGGGATTAGCTGTTGCGGCCGCCCTGCCGACCGCGGCTCGCGAGTTGAACGCCATCGGAGCCATCGGCTGGGCGTTCACCGCGTTCCTGGTCTGCAACGTGGTCGGCATGGTGATCGCCGGCCAGATGTGCGATCGGTTCGGCGCGGCGATCCCGCTCCTGATCGGACTGGCCTGCTTCGTCGCCGGACTGCTCGTAGCAGGGACCGCGACGTCGATGACCCAACTCGTCGCTGGGCGTGGCAGCCAGGGAATCGGCAGCGGCATCCTGATCACGGCGATCTACGTCGTGCTGGGCGAGGCCTATCCGGACGCGCTGCGCCCCAAGATCTTCGCGGCGATGTCGTCGGCCTGGGTGTTGCCTTCGCTGGTCGGTCCGCTGGTGGCCGGGTCGTTGGCCGAGCACGCGAGTTGGCGCTGGGTGTTCCTCGGACTGTTGCCGTTCGTCCTGGTCGGCGCGGGCCTGCTGTTGCCGGTGCTGCGCCGGCTGCCCCGCCATCGCGCGACGGGATCACCGCTCGCCGATCCGCGCCGGATCGTGCAGGCGGTGGCTGTCGCACTCGGGATCGCCTCGTTCCAGGCGGCCGGGCAGCATCCTTCCGCCGCATCGATCGCCGCTGGCGCATTGGGCGTGGCCGCACTGATCTGGGGTTTGCGCACGCTGCTACCGCCGGGCACCGTCACCGTGCGTCGAGGTGTGTCCGCTCCCATTGCGATGCGCGGGTTGCTGGCCGGGGCGTTCTTCGGCGTGGACGCGCTGGTGCCCCTGACGCTCACCGTGCAGCACGGGTATGGCGCGGTCGCGGCGGGTCTGCCGCTGGTTGCATCCGGCGTCACCTGGGCGGCCGGATCGTGGTGGCAAGGACGCGACCGGCATGTGGACAGTAACCGGGTGGGTTTGATCCGCTCCGGGTTCGGCTTCGTCGCGGCGGCGGCAGTGACGACGGCGCTGGCTGCCCAGCCTGCGGTGCCGGGCTGGCTGATGTACGTCGCGTGGGGAATCGCCGGGATCGGCGCCGGGCTGGCGATGTCGAGCATCGGCGTCCTACTGCTCCGATATACCAATGACGCCGACCGCGGTACCGATTCGGCGTCCCTGCAGCTGTCGGACGCCGTGTCGAGCGCCTTGACCGCAGGATTGGGTGGCGTGCTCGTCGCCGCGGCCGCTCGCGGTGTGCTCGGGTACACGACGGCGTTCACCGTGCTCGACCTGGCGATGGCCGGCATCGCACTGGTGGGCGTCGCCCTGGCCGGTCGCTCGGCCGCCGCGAGTCCGCGGCCGACGTAAACTCGTCGTCGCGATGCCCTACCTCGATCACGCCGCCACCACGCCGATGCTGCCCGAGGCCATCGACGCGGTCGCCGCGGCGATGGCCGAAGTCGGCAATCCGTCCTCCCTGCACACCGCCGGGCGGCGCGCACGTCGGCGGATCGAGGAGTCACGCGAACAACTCGCGACAGCGCTGGGCGCCGGTCCGTCCGAGGTGATCTTCACCAGCGGCGGCACGGAATCCGACAACCTGGCCGTGCAGGGCATCTTCCGGGCTCGTCGCGCCGAGGACCCGGCGCGGCGGCGGGTGCTGGCCAGCGCCGTTGAGCACCACGCGGTCCTCGACCCCGTCGAATGGCTGGTCGCGGCCGAGAGCGCCGAGGTGACCTGGCTGCCGGTCGACGATACCGGCATGGTGCGGCCCGAAACACTCGAAGCGGCGCTCGCTGACGACACCGATGCAGCTGTGATCAGCGTCATGTGGGCCAACAACGAGGTCGGTACGGTGCAGCCGATCGCCGAACTCGCCGACATCGCCCGTTCGCACGGGGTACCGATCCACACCGATGCCGTGCAGGCCGTCGCCGCGCTACCCGTCGACTTCGGTGCCTGCGGGGTCGACGCATTGACGATGACCGGCCACAAGCTGGGCGGTCCGGTAGGTACCGGCGCCCTGCTACTGCGGCGCGACCTTGCCTGCGTGCCGTTACAGCATGGCGGTGGCCAGGAGCGCGACGTCCGCTCGGGCACGCTGGACGTAGCCGGCGCGGTCGGGCTCGCGCTCGCGACATCGGTCACTGCCGAAGCGCGGACGCACGAACGGGCCCGCGTCGCCCGACTGCGGGCGCGTCTCGTCGACGGCATCTGCGCGGTGGTCGACGATGCGGTCGTCAACGGCCATCCACACGAGCGGTTGCCGGGGATCGCGCACCTGTCCTTCCCGGGCTGCGAGGGCGACGCGCTCCTGATGCTGCTCGACGCGCGCGGCATCGAGTGCTCGACCGGATCAGCATGTTCCGCCGGAGTGGCGCAGCCCTCGCACGTCCTGATCGCGATGGGCGCCGACCCAGCGCGCGCCCGCGGCTCGCTGCGCTTCTCGCTGGGTCGCACCTCGACCGACGCGGACGTCGACGCGGTAATCGAGGCGATCGGCCCAGTCGTCGAGCGGGCCCGGCGAGCCGGACTGATGAGCGTGACCGCGTGAGGGTCCTTGCCGCGATGAGCGGCGGTGTCGACTCGGCAGTGGCCGCCGCCCGCGCCGTCGACGTCGGCCACGATGTCACCGGCGTGCACCTGGCCTTGTCGGCCGCACCGTCGACGCTGCGCCACGGTGCCCGGGGCTGCTGCACGGTCGAGGACGCCAACGACGCCCGCCGCGCGGCGGACGTGCTCGGCATCCCGTTCTACATCTGGGATCTCGCCGAGCGGTTCCGCGCCGACGTCGTCGACGACTTCGTCGCCGAGTACGCCGCAGGCCGCACCCCCAATCCATGCCTGCGGTGCAACGAGAAGATCAAGTTCTCGGCCGTGCTCGATCGGGCGCTGGCCCTTGGCTTCGACGCGGTGGTCACTGGGCACCACGCCCGGCTGGCGGCCGGCACGCTGGCCCGCTCCGCCGACAGGGCGAAGGACCAGTCCTATGTCCTTGCCGTTCTGACCAATCGACAGCTCGCGCACGCCATCTTCCCGCTCGGCGACTCGACCAAGTCCGAGGTCCGCGCCGAGGCCGCCGCCCGCGGGCTGGCGGTTGCCGCCAAGCCCGACTCGCACGACATCTGCTTCATCGCCGATGGGGACACCCAGGGCTTCCTGTCGGGTCGCCTCGGTGCCGCGCAGGGGCCGATCGTCGACGTGGCCAGCGGCGCCGTCGTGGGTAGCCACGACGGCTCGTTCGGATTCACCGTCGGCCAGCGCAAGGGGCTGAAGCTGGATCGCCCCGGGCCGGGGGGGAAACCTCGCTACGTGCTGTCGATCCAGCCGAAGACCAACACCGTTGTGGTCGGGCCGGGTGAGCTGCTCGACGCCGACCGCGTTGTTGCCGAACGGCCGGTGTGGACGCTGGGCTCATCGCCCGGCGCAACATTCGAGTGCCTTGTGCAACTGCGCGCGCACGGGATGGTTACGCCTGCATCGGTGACGGTTGACGAGGGCGGCGTGACGGCTCGCCTCGCCTCGCCGCAACGCGGCGTTGCCGCGGGTCAGGCGCTCGTGATGTACGACGGCGATGCGGTGCTTGGCTCGGCGACGATCACTGCCACGAGTCGCCCAGCCGACGTCTCCGCATGACCCGTCTCTGGCCACCCGGCGCGGCCACCGCAGTCGGTTCGCTGCCGGGCGCAGACATCGTCGAGGCGCTGCGGCTGGTGTTCGACGAACTGCCCGGCCTGCCGCACCTGCCCGAACTACCGGCCCGCGGCCCCGGAGCCGAGCTGATCGGAAGGGGAGCGGCGCTGCTCGTCGACCTGCCCGTCGAGATTGCTCCGTCGGGCTGGCGGTTGACCGCACGTCCGGGCCGCGACCTGCGCCGCGCGGGCGACATCATGGCGCGCGACCTCGATGCCCTGCAGCGCCAAGCAGAGGAGTACCGAGGCGCCCTGAAAATCCAGGCCACCGGGCCGTGGACGCTGGCGGCCAGCCTCGAGCTACCGTCCGGGCATCGTGTGATCAGCGACCACGGCGCGACGCGGGAGCTAGCCGCGTCGCTCGCCGAAGGGTTGCGCCTGCACCTGGCCGACGTCGCCCGGCGGGTGCCCGGTGCTTCTGTCGTGCTGCAGCTCGACGAGCCCTCGCTGCCGGCCGTCATCCTCGGCCGGGTGCCGACCCCGTCCGGGTACGGGACGGTGCGCGCCATCGAGGCGACGACCGTCGAGCAAACGCTGCGCTCGGTGCTGGCGGTGGCACCGTTCGGCACACGGGCGGTGCACTGCTGCTCGTCCGACGTGCCGATCGAGTTGCTGCGCGGTGCCGGCGCGGACGCGCTGGCTCTGGACCTGGCAGCCGTGGGGGACACTCGGCGCGACGCGCTCGGGGAGGCCGTCGAGGCCGGGCTGTCGCTGTGGGTGGGCGTGGTGCCGGCCACCGATGGCGACATCTCGCTCGAGTCGGCCCGTCCACCCGTCGAGCGACTGTGGGCAGAGCTCGGCTTTCCGCGTGGGCAACTCGCATCGGCCGTGGTACCGACCCCGGGCTGCGGCCTGGCCGGAGCGACGCCGGCCTACGCGCGGCGGGCCCTACGCGTGGTCGCCGAGCTCGGCCGCTGGATGTCTGAGCTCGGCTAGCGTGGCAGTGGCAGGACTGGACGTGTGTTAGTCGATTTCGATCCGCAGCTCCGGCGCTTTCAGAACCTCGACAATTCCCAAAGAGCTCAGGTGCAGGTCAAGACGATTGCCGCCCAGCCGGAGGCCCCGGACGGTCAGCTCGCCAACCGGTGACGGAGTGAGCGGTGCGAGGCGCAGCACCCCGCCCGGTACGTCAGGCGCGAGTCCGATGATCGAGGACACGACAACCAGCGCCGCGGCGGCCGACCACGCCTGCGGGCGGCACGCCGCAGGGTAGGGCACCGGGTGGTGGCCAGGCAGTGCAGCCTCGCCGCCGTGGACCTCGGGCAGCTGGTAGTCGAAGGCGGCGCCAGCTCGGAGCAGACCGGCTATCAGACTGGGGGCGGCGGCCCGGGCGGTCGCTGTTCCGGTCGCGGCCAGGCCGCTGATCGCGATGGCGGTGTCGTGCGACCACACCGACCCACAGTGATAGGAGAGCGGGTTGAAGCCGTGCGCATCGGCGGACATCGTCCGCAGCCCAAAGCCGCAGTCGAGTTCGGGCGAGGCCAGCCGGGCGACGACAAGCTCGGTCTCGAGCGCATCGAGCAGGCCGGTGCTGAGCAGGTGCCCGATGTTGGATGTGAGCGTGTCGACCCGCGTGCCGTCCCCGTCGAGTGCAATGGCTGGGTAGGCGCCGCCGGCGTCGGGGACCCAGAAATGGGCACGGAAACGACTGGCCAGGTCGGCGGCCCACTGCCGCCAGGCGTCGGCGTCCGGCAGGCCGAATGCGTCGAGCAGGGCGGCGCCGTGCAACGCCGCGAGGTGGGCATAGCCCTGCACCTCGCACAAGGCGATCGGCGGCTCGGCGAGCGCGCCGGTGCGGAACTGGACCGAGTCGTGGGAGTCCTTCCAGCCCTGATTGGTCAATCCGCGGCCGGTCGCGTCGACGTAGCGGACAAAGCCCGAGTCGTCCAGTGCGAAGTCACGCAGCCAGTCCAGCGCGGCGAGCAGGCCGGGCAGCAGTCGGCGGACCTCGCCCTCGGGCATGCCCCAGCGCCACGCATCGTGCAGCAGGGAGATCCAGAGCGGGGTGGAGTCGACCGAGCCGTAATACAGCGGTGGCAGCGTCATGGCGTTGCCGCGTGCCCCAGGCAGCTCAAATGTCATTCGCCGCAACTCGTGCATGATCTTGCCGGGTTGCTCCTGCGTGTTGGCGTCCTCGTGGGTGCCCTGCCGTCGCTGCAACGCGCGCAACGTGCCCCCGGCAACGTCCGTGCCGAGCGGCAGGGCCATCCGGGCTGCCCACAGCGAGTCGCGACCGAACAGTGTTAGGAACCACGGCGACCCGGCGGCCAGAAAGCCGTCGGTGGGCTCGGCCGGGTCGCCGGCTGCCAGGCTGTTTAGGTCCGCGACGGATTGCTCGACAAGCGCGGCCAGCCTGTGGTCGCCACTCTCGATGAGCGGACGGGCGAACGTGTTGCGCCGTCCGGGCAGGATCACCGGCGCAATCGGGTCGCTCTCCAGACTCACCCCGAGCACGATCGTGAAGCGCTGTTGCGGCTTCAGGGACACCGCCCAATTGAGTCGCGCGGGTGACTCGGCAGTGGCCGCGGCGGGGGAGGCGGTGAGGACGGCACAGCTACCGTCCGGGCCGTGCCAGCTGACCCTCGAAGGGGTGACGCTGTCGGCGACCAACGCCCTGCCCTGGCGGCCGGCCTTGACCGCCGCGATGTCGAGCAGATCGCTTTGCATCGCGATGGACACGATGCAGTGCACGTCTGCTCGCGCCCTGGACACGATGGTCACCGACTCCTGCACACCATCCCCTCGGGCGGAGCGCGCACGTTCGATGAACACGGTGGGGTCGGGGCCATCGTCACCCAGATTGCGGACCGCACCGACGAAACGAGCCTCGCTGGACGCGAGCGACTGGCCGAGAACGGGTTCGGGCTCGATCCCGTCGGTCGTCACGACGAGGTAGACCAGGACCCGGCGATCGGCGATGTAGAAGCCCTCGGCCCCGCGTCCGCGTAACTGACCGTCCATCCGCGACAGTCCGAGCGTCGGGGCGCGCACGGCGACCACGAGCTCGTGCAGGTACGGCTGAGATCCGTCTGGATTCGGTGAGGTCGGCGCATCTGGACACATGACGGCGGCCTCCTGGTTGCGATCCGGAAACGGACACTACGGTCGAGAAGCTCGGCTATCGGCCGAACCATGCCGCCCGCACCCTGCGTACCCAGGCAACCCGACTGCTGGCCTGCCGCTTGCTGCCGATCTCGGATATGGGGTCGGGCGCCGTCCTCGACCGCTTTCTGCACGCGCTTTGCGTCGCTGCCCGCGAGCGCGGTTACGACATCCTCAGTTTCGCAGCTGGCTCCGACGACGCCGAGATCGACGTGCTCGACGACCTGGTACGTCGCAATGCCGTAGACGCATATGTCATCTCGGGGTCGCACTTCGTGGACCCGCGGCCAACGTGGCTGATCAGCCGCGGCGCGTCTTTCGTCGCCTTCGGCCGCCCGTGGGGGGTCGCACGATCGGCCCATTCGTGGGTCGACGTCGACGGTGCGGTCGGTGTCGCAGACGCTGTCGATCACTTGGCCGGTCTGGGTCATCGGCGCATCGCGTTCATCGGCTGGCCCGAAGGCAGCGGTGTTGGCGACGACCGGTTCCACGGTTGGCAGCGGGCCATCGAGGCGCGTCGACTGCCGAACGCGGCTTGGTCCTGCGGGCAGAGGAGAGGGTCGCGGCCGGTGCCGCCCTTACCGAGCGACTGCTCGATTCGGCCACGCCGCCCACGGCTGTCGTGTGCGTCAGCGACACGATGGCGCTGGGCGCCCTGCGCGCGCTCGACGACCGCAGGCTTCGGGCCGGCCACGATGTGGCGGTGACCGGTTTCGACGACGGCCCGGTCGCGACCGTGGTGCGGCCCGGGTTGTCGAGTGTGCGCCAGCCCCTCGAAGCCGTCGCCGAGAAGGTCATCGAGCTATTGCTCGAGCACCTAACCGGTGAAGTCACCAAGTCCGCCCACGTGCTGATCCCTCCAGCTCTCGTCGTGCGCGAGAGCAGTAGCACCGTCCTGACCGGCGTCGGGTGATGGCGCCGCAGAAACGGCATGCCCTGCCCATCACCGTCCCTACCGAACCCACGAGAGAGAAGAACGAGCGACCGATGAGGAGCGGCAATTGTCGGAGGGCAGCTTTCGTCTGCGCCCAAGGGCTGACGGTTGGCGCAGGACCTGTCAGACCGGACAGGTACTTTCACTGCCGTGAGCGACGTCAGCGCCCCGCCGGTCACGGCACGAGAAGAGCACGCCCGACTCTCGCAGGAACTTGACGAACACGCCTACCGCTACCACGTGCTCGACGAACCGACGATTAGCGACGCCGACTACGACCAAGCGATGCGCGGGCTACGGGAACTCGAGGACGCCTACCCCGAGCTGCGCACGCCGTCCTCGCCGACGCAGCGGGTGGGTGGCACGTACTCGACGTTGTTCACCCCGGTCGAGCACCTCGAGCGCTTGCTGAGCCTCGACAACGCGTTTTCCACCGAGGAGCTAGCCGGGTGGGCGCAGCGGGTCGAACGAGATGCCGGCACCATCCCGGCATACCTGTGCGAGTTGAAAGTCGATGGGCTCGCAGTCGATTTGGTCTACCAGGACGGAAGGCTGGTGCGCGGCGCCACGCGTGGCGACGGACGCACCGGCGAGGACGTCACCCCCAACATCCGCACCGTCGACGGCATCCCGAACCGGCTGGTCGGCAACGACGTCCCGCGGGTGCTCGAGGTACGCGGCGAGGTGTTCTTTCCCGGTGCGGCGTTCGAGGCGCTCAACGCCGCACTCGTCGAGTCGGGCAAGGCGCCGTTCGCGAACCCACGCAACGCCGCGGCCGGCTCACTGCGGCAGAAGGACCCGCGCGTCACCGCGTCGCGGCCGCTACGGATGGTCGTGCATGGGGTCGGCCGGGTCGAGGGCGGTCCCGCCGTCGACACCCAGTCGGCGTGGTACGGCCTGCTGCATGGTTTCGGGTTGCCGACGTCGGCCCGTTTCGACCTGCGGGCCGACCTGGTGGGCGTCGAGGAGTTCATCGAGCATTACCGCGAGCACCGGCACAGCGTCGAACACGAGATCGACGGCGTGGTCGTGAAGGTCGACGACCTGACGCTGCAGCGGCGGCTCGGCTCGACGAGTCGGGCGCCGCGCTGGGCAATCGCGTTCAAGTACCCGCCTGAAGAGGTCAACACCAAGCTGCTCGACGTCCGGGTAAACGTCGGGCGAACCGGCCGGGTCACCCCGTTCGGTGTGATGGCGCCGGTGCGTGTCGCGGGGTCGACGGTCGAACTGGCGACCCTGCACAACGCCGCCGAGGTGCAACGCAAGGGTTTATTGATCGGCGACACGGTCGTGCTGCGCAAGGCGGGCGACGTGATCCCAGAGATCGTCGGCCCGGTCGTTGCGTTGCGCGACGGCAGCGAGCGGCCGTTCGTGATGCCGACCGAATGCCCCGAGTGCGGCACACCGCTCCGTCCGCAGAAGGAAGGCGACGCCGACCTGCGCTGCCCCAACACCCGCTCCTGCCCGGCGCAGCTGCGGGAGCGCATCTTTCATCTCGCCGGGCGGGGCGCGTTCGACATCGAGGTGCTGGGTTACGAAGCTGCAGTCGCGTTGCTGCAGGCGAAGGTCGTCCAGGACGAGGGTGACGTGTTCGGGCTCACCGCCGAGGCGCTCGATGGGGTACCGCTGTTCACCCGCAAGGACGGCGGGCTGACCGCCAACGCGCAGCGGCTGCTCGACAACCTCGACGTGGCCAAGCACCGGCCGTTATGGCGCGCGCTCGTCGGCTTGTCGATTCGCCACCTCGGGCCGACAGCCGCCCAGGCGCTCGCGCGCGAGTTCGGTTCACTCGACCGGATCGCCGCCGCATCGGCTGACGAGCTCGCGGCCGCAGACGGCGTCGGACCGACGATCGCCGCGGCGGTTCGCGAATGGTTCGACGTCGACTGGCACCGGACGATCATCGACAAGTGGCGCGCGGCCGGGGTTTCGCTGGCCGACGCCACCGTCGACGACGGTCCAGGTCCGCTCGACGGGGTAACGGTGGTGATCACCGGCTCGCTGGTGGACTTCTCGCGCGACACGGCCACCGAGGCCGTCACGTCCCGCGGGGGCAAAGTGTCGGGCTCGGTATCGAAGAAGACGTCCTTTGTCGTCGCCGGCGATGCCCCTGGAACCAAATATGAGAAGGCCGCCTCGCTCGGCGTGCCGATCCTGGACGAGGACGGCTTCCGCGTCCTGCTCGTCGACGGTCCTGACGCCGCAAGCGCAGCGACTGTGCCGAACCGCTAGCAATTCGAAATTCACCGACCCGGCTGCTGTGGCCGGCGCCGCGTGGCGTTCCCGGATCGGCCTGCAATCTGTTGCGACGATGACCTGTTGAGCGTCGCATCGCGTCGCACCGAATGGGGGATCGTGGACGCAGCCCACGCACCGCATGAGCCACGAACCGAGCGCTGGCCCGGCTCGCCGTGGTTCGCCGGGCTGGACGGCCTGCGCGCGCTCGCGGTCGGCGCGGTCGTGGCGTTTCACTTCGCGCCGACCGCGTTGCCCGGTGGCTTCCTGGGCGTCGACCTGTTTTTCGTGCTCAGTGGTTACCTGATCACCAGGCTGCTCCTCGGCGAGGTAGACGTTCGCGGCCGCCTGGACCTCGTCGATTTCTATCGCAGACGTGTACGCCGGTTGGTGCCCGCGGTCGTCGTGCTCGTGGTCGTGGCGGTGGCCGGAGCGGCGCTGTTCTGGCCCGACGAGCTCGTGACGCTGCGCGGCGGTGTGCCCGCGAGCCTGGGGTACGTAGCCAACTGGTGGCTGATCGGCGAGCACCAGCCCTACTTCGTCTCTGCCGGCCGGCCGCCGCTACTCCAACATCTGTGGTCACTCGCGATCGAGGAGCAGTTTTACCTCGTCTGGCCGTGCCTGCTAGCCATCGTCTTCGGCTCGATGTTCATGCTCCGCAGCCGAACGGTGGTGCTCACCCCCGGGGCGTTGGCGCGGGTGGCGCTCGTCGCGGTCGTCTTGGCCCTCGTCTCGAGCGCGGTGATGGCAGCGCTGGCGATCCGGTCCGATGTGCCCTATGGCGCGGATTCCGGCCGCGTCTACTTCGGCACCGACACGCACGCGATGGGGCTGCTGTTGGGCTCGGCGGCCGGCGCGCTGTCCATCGTGGCGCGGTTCGGGGTCCGGCGGCCGATCCTGCGCGGGTCATTCCTTACCGATGTGATGGCGCTGGGCGCGCTGGTGGCGCTGGGCGCGATCGCGACCGGTGTCAACGAGTTCTCGCCCGGGCTCTACCGCGGCGGCTTTCTCGCCGTGAGCGCCCTATGCACGGTTCTCGTCGCTACCGTCCCCCGCCGAGGCAGCTTGATCGGCCTGCTGCTCGAGCGGGCTCCGTTGCGCTACCTGGGCGAACGCTCGTACTCGATCTACCTCTGGCACTGGCCGGTTGCCGTGCTGACCCGTCCCGGTGTCGACGTTCATGCATCAGCCCCGCTCGTGCTCGCGCTGCGGCTACTGCTGACCTTGGGGCTGGCCGAGGCGAGTTTCCGCCTGGTGGAGCAGCCCTTCCGCCGCAACGGTCTGCGGGGTGTGCTCGCTGCGGTCGGCTGCCGCTCGCTGTCCCAAGCTGCGCGCCTCCGGCTGGTGGCCGCCGCTGCGTGTGTCGCAGTAACCGTGGTCGCGTCGGCGGCTGCGGCTCTCGTGGCGGCGACGCCAGTGGACCGCCGGGCGGTCGTCGCCGACGCCCGGGCGGTGCCGACGTCCAGCGCGTCACCGGCACCGACGGGGTCCCGGCGTCCGGCCAGCTCCGGTAGCCCGTCACGGGCGGCGGCCACAGCTGCGCGTCGTCCGGCGCCGGCGCCGGTACGCCCACGGCAACTCGTTCGAGTGCTCGATCCGCGGGTGAGTGCCTTCGGTGACTCGGTGATGCTCGGCGCCGGCGCGTCGCTGCGTGCCGACCTGCCACAGGCCGACATCTCAGCCATCGAGGGACGGCAACCAAGGGACGTTTTCGCCGACGTCGCCGCACGGCAGGTGGCTGGCTCGCTGGCGTCAGTGGTGGTGATCCACGCCGGCGACAACGGGATCATCTCCGCGGCCGATCTAGCCGCCACGCTGGCGGCGTTGACCGACCGGTCGCGCATTGTCGTGGTGACGGATCGGGTCCCGCGTGCTTGGCAGGAACCGAACAACGCGACACTGGCGTCCGCGGTCAAGCGCCACCGCAACGCGGTGCTCGTCGACTGGTATCGCCTCTCGAACGGGCAGCCGAACTGGTTCTACGACGACGGCTTGCACCTGCGGCCAGACGGCGCGGCGGTCTACGCCGCGTCCATCGCGGCGGCAGTGCGCGCTTAGGCGCCTGCGCGGGTAGCCGTCACGGTGGCGGCGATCGCGGCCAGATGGCTCAGCCGCACCAACTCGGCGGGTAACCAGCGCATCGCCGGGCGTCCGACGAGCAAGGCACCCGCACCCAGCGGGGCAACGGCCAGTTCGGTGCCCATCGCGGCCCAGTCTCCCGGCGCCCAGGTGTCGTCGGGGTCGAGCGGCCGCGCGGGATGAGGCGGCCACCAAGGCACCGGCAGCTGAGCCAGCTCAGGAGCCGCTCCGCTTGCCGCCAACACCTTGGCCGAACCCCCGTCGGGATAGGGGGCAGCTGAGTCGAGCACGATCGCCCACCCCGCGCGGAAAATCTTGGCGACGCCGTCGGTGAGCAATTGCAGGGATCGGTCAGGGTGCGCGGCGAGCGCCTCGAGCAGTTCCAGCTCCCGGTGCGGATCAAGCAACCCGGCATAACGGCGGATCGAGTCGACCTGCACGCCGGGAACCGCGGCGGCGGCGCTGACCAGGGAGTCGGCCAGCCGATCGGCGGGCAGTTCGAGTACCAGGTCGTCGATTGCGTAGCCCGGCGACCGCTCGATCACGTCGAGACTGAGGATGTCGGCGCCCACCGCGCCGAGGGCGGTGGCAACGGCCCCGAGCGCTCCCGGGCGATCGGGCAACACCAGCCGCAGCAAGTAGGACACGCCAAGAGCCTGCCCGTTGCATATGTCGCCAAGGTAAACCCGAGCCCCCCGGCAAAACGCGGCGACGCCCGTTCGGATGGGCGCCTAGACTGCCGCTCTGTGTCCAACCCCCCGCCCGAGGAGTCCGCCCGCGCTGAATCCAGCGCGCACATCAGCCGCGACGATGTCGCTCACCTCGCCCGGCTGGCCCGGCTCGCGGTCACCGAGCAGGAACTCGACCTGTTCGCCTCACAGCTCGATGTGATCCTCGGTGCAGTGGCCCGGGTGGGTGAGGTCGCCGCGGCGGATATCCCACCCACCACCCACGCCGTGCCGATGACCAACGTGTTCCGCGCCGACGAGCTGCGCCCGTCGTTGCCTCGTGCGACGGTGCTTGCCGCCGCCCCGGCTGTCGAGGACGGCAAGTTCCGGGTGCCGCGCATCCTGTCGGACGAGGCGTGAGATGAGCGAGCTGATCCGCGGTACCGCCGCCGAGATCGCCGGTCTGATCGCATCTGGGCAGGTGTCCGCCGTCGAGGTCACCCAGGCCCACCTGGACCGGATCGACGCCGTCGACGGCTCGGTTCGCGCCTTCCTCCACGTTGACGCCGACGGTGCACTTGCCGCCGCAACCGCGGTGGACGCACAGCGCGCCGCAGGCGTCACGCTCGGGCCGCTGGCGGGCGTGCCGCTCGCCATGAAGGACGTCGTGGTCACCGAGGGCCTGCCGACCACCGCGGGATCGAAGATCCTGCAAGGCTGGATGCCGCCCTACGACGCGACGATTACCCGCCGGATCAGGGACGCGGGCATTGTCATGCTCGGCAAGACGAACATGGACGAATTCGCGATGGGCTCGTCCACCGAGAACTCCGCGTACTTCGTCTCGCACAACCCGTGGGATCTGAACCGGGTCCCCGGCGGCTCGTCGGGCGGGTCGAGTGCAGCGGTGTCGTCGTTCGAGGCGCCGCTCGCGATCGGCACCGACACCGGCGGTTCGATCCGGCAACCTGCCGCCGTCACCGGCATCGTCGGCCACAAGCCGACCTACGGTTCGGTGTCGCGTTACGGGCTGATCGCCTTCTCCTCCTCGCTCGACCAAGCTGGACCGCTCGGCCGCACGGTGCTTGACGCCGCGCTACTGCACGAGGTGATCGCGGGCTACGACCCCGCCGACTCGACGTCGGTGCCGCGGCCGGTGGCCCCGGTCGTGGTCGCGGCACGCGAGGGTGCCCGCGCGGATCTGTCGGGGGTGCGAGTCGGTGTGGTGCGCGAGCTCGGCGGCGAGGGCTACCAGCCGGGAGTGCTCGCCTCGTTTGATGCGGCCGTCGCGACTTTGCGCGAGCTGGGTGCCGAGATCGTCGAGGTGTCCTGCCCGCACTTCCAGTACGCGCTGCCCGCGTACTACCTGATCGCCCCGAGCGAGTGCTCGTCCAACCTGGCCCGCTTCGACGCGGTGCGCTACGGCCTGCGGGTCGGCGACGACGGAACGCGCGCCCTCGAAGAGGTCATGTCCCTCACCCGCGAAGCCGGCTTCGGGCCGGAGGTCAAGCGGCGAGTCATGATCGGCACCTACGCGCTGTCGTCGGGCTACTACGACGCCTACTACGGACAGGCGCAGAAGGTGCGCACGCTGATCGCCCGCGATTTCCAAGCCGCGTTCGAGCGGGCCGATGTGCTGATTTCGCCGTCCTCGCCGTTCGTCGCGTTCGGCATCGGCGAGCGCGCGGACGACCCGATGGCGATGTACGTCAACGACTTGTGCACACTGCCCGCGTCGCTGTCCGGGACGCCTGCTATCTCGGTGCCGTGCGGGTTGAGCGAGGGACTGCCCGTCGGCCTGCAGGTGATGGCGCCCGCACTCGCCGACGAGCGTTGCTACCGAGTGGGCGCCGCGTTCGAGGCTGCGTACACCTCGGCGAACGGCCCGATCCTGGACCGCGCGCCGCAGCTGGAGGTGGCCCGATGACGCCCACCCTGGACGACGTCGTGGCGCGCTACGAACCGGTGATCGGTCTCGAGACGCACGTCGAGCTCGGCACTATCTCGAAGATGTTCTGCGGTTGCTCGACCGAATTCGGCGCCGAGCCCAACACCCAGACCTGCCCGGTCTGTCTCGGCTTGCCGGGCTCCCTTCCAGTCGCCAACGAGATCGCGATCGAGTCCACCATCAAGATCGGTCTGGCATTGCATTGCTCCATCGCGCCGTGGTGCCGGTTCGCGCGCAAGAACTACTTCTACCCGGACATGCCCAAGAACTTCCAGACTTCGCAGTACGACGAGCCGTTGTGCGTCGACGGGTTTCTTGACATCGACGTCCAGGGCACCACCTACCGCATCGGGATCGAGCGGGTGCACCTGGAGGAGGACACCGGAAAGAACACCCACGTGGGCACGTCCGGACGAATTCACGGCGCGGACTACTCGCTCATCGACTACAACCGGGCCGGCATACCTCTCGTCGAGATCGTCACCAAGCCGGTGCCGGGGACCGGTGCCCTGGCCCCCGATGTCGCCCGCGCTTACGTCACCGAGCTGCGTGACCTGCTCCGCACGCTCGAGGTCAGTGATGTCCGGATGGAGCAGGGCTCGCTGCGTTGCGACGTCAACACGTCACTTGCCCCGCTCGGCTCGTCACAGTGGGGCACCCGCACCGAGACCAAGAACGTCAACTCGCTGCGCAGTGTCGAACGGGCAGTGCGTTCGGAGATGATTCGCCAGGCCGCGCTGCTCGACGCGGGCGTCCGCATCGTCCAGGAGACCCGGCACTATTCCGAGACAAGCGGCGACACGAGTCCGGGTCGTAGCAAGGAGGAAGCCACCGACTACCGCTACTTTCCCGAACCCGATCTGGTGCCGGTGGCGCCCGATCCGCAATGGGTGGAGCAGATCCGGGCGAAGCTGCCCGAGCTCCCGGCGGCTCGGCGTCTCCGGATGACCGAGTCCCTGGGGTTGACGGCCGACGACATGCGCCATTTGGCCAACGCCGGGGTGGTCGACCTCGTCGCGAGGACCGTCGATGCCGGGGCTCCGGTGGCCGAGGCGCGCAACTGGTGGCTCGGCTACCTGGCGCAGCAGGCGAACGCGCGCGACGTCGAGCCGGCCGAACTGCCGATCACTCCGGCACAGGTAGCCCGAGTCGTCGCGTTGGTTGCCGACGGCAGCCTGTCCTCGGCGCTCGCCCGGCAGGCCGTCGACGGCGTGCTCGAGACCGGCGCCGATGTGGACGCGGTCGTGGCCGAACGCGGGCTGGTGGTGGTGTCCGACACCGGCGAGCTGGGCAGCGCCGCCGATGAGGCGATCGCCGCCCATCCGGACGTTGCCGAGAAGGTTCGCGGCGGCAAGATCCCGGCGGTCGGCGTGCTGGTGGGCGCTGTCATGAAGGCGACTCGTGGCCAGGCCGATGCCGCGCGCGTGCGGGCGATCCTGCTTCAGCGACTCGGCGTCGACGAGTGATACCAGTGTTTGGATCTTTGATCCGCCGGGGCGGCGACGGATCAGACCGGCGGGCTTCCCGCGCCGCCTCCGGAGGGGACGAGGCGGAGGACGCGATCGTCGTCGGCCACCGGATTGCCCCGTCCGTCCTTGTTGGACGTCGTGAGCCACAGCGCGCCGTCGAGTGCGGCGACGACCGTCAGCAGTCGGCCGTACTTACTGTTGATTAGATCGGTGAAGTCACCGATCTCCGGGCCGACGCCGGACGTGGTGGTCTTGAGGGGCGCGCTCATCAGCGCCCGTCCATCGCGCGAGGTCACAAACAGGTGGCGACTGAGCACTGCACAGCCTCCGACGCCGCTGCGGTCACCGGCCAGCGTGGCAGCCGGCGCACTGCTCCCTGAACCGGATGCCGGCGGGCCGTAGTCGCGTCCGCCGACCAGCGCATTGACCTCGTCGGGGGCCGACGCGGTGGCGCCACGCTCTGCCTCGAACACCACGCCGGACTGCGGATCCAGGCACAGCCCATCCACGACATGGTGGCCACGGGTGAACACCGCCGAACCGGCGACCGGGTTGCCAGCCGCCGGGTGACCGATCGCATCGACCCGCAGCACCTTGCCCGCAAGGCTGATTGGCGAGGCGGCGAGTGCGGGGTTCCCTATGTCACCGGTGCCGACGTAAAGGCTTCCGTCCGTGGCGAAGGCCAGCCGACCGGTGTTTGCGGTGGCGCCCTTGGGGATGCCGGTCAGCACCGGGGTTACTGGACCGGTCAGGGTGAAGTCGACAACCCGGTCGTCAGTGGAGGTCGTGACGTAGGCGTAGATCAGGTTGTCCTCGGCGAACGTGGGCGAAAGGGCGAGGTCGAGCAAACCCCCGTCGCCGCTACCGTCGAGGCCGGCCAGGGTGCGTACCGCCGTCACCGGCTGGCCTGGCTGTGGTTGCACCCGAACGATTCGCCCGGTCCTGCGTTCGCCGACGAGAGCGGTGCCGTCGGGCATCGGGGCGATGCCGGTGGGCGCGCCGAGTCCGGTTGCCACGACCGCCGGATCGGGACCGGAGGTACCGGTCGGAGGATTGGGCGGCCCCGACCCGGGTGAAGGGGCGGACTGGCTGCCGTTGGGGGGCGGCCCGCCGGGCGTGGGCAGCTGCGCGTTCGGACCGCCTTCGGCGTTGAACGACGGTTTGGGCCGCCAGTCAGGGGCTTTGGCGTCGGCTCCGACGCCGCAGCCGGCGAGGAGTGAGGCGGCGAGCAACAGCCCCACGGTCCTGCGGCTCGGTCGGCGCATGAGCCCCAGTGTGCCTGCGGTTGCTGTGCGCGGCACGCAGGCCCCGGCCCGGTTGCCGCGCACGCCATGCGGCGCTCGGCTCGCTAACCTGCGCTCGTGCGCACGCTTACCCTGCCGAGCGGGGACGCCGTCGAAATGCTCGGCGAGTTGCCCGACGGTATCCCCCTGGCCGCGTGGGACGGCAGCGATCCGGCGCCCGCCGCAATCGCCGACACCGAGTTCTGGGTGCCTCCGTACCTGCCGGGGGCGCTCGACAAGTTCGCCGCGATGCCTGGGCTGCGGGTAGTGCAGCTACTAACCGCCGGCTTCGAGCCGTGGCTGCCAGTCATCCCGGACGGCGTGGTGCTTTGCAACGGCCGCGGGGTGCACGGTTCGTCGACAGCTGAACTCGCGCTGACCGGCATCTTAGCGTTGCTGCGTCGGCTGCCGGAGGTGGTCGAGCAGCAGGCCGAGCACAGGTGGGCGCCGCTGGAGACCTACGAGCTCGCCGGTCGGCGTGCGCTCGTGGTTGGCGCGGGCGACATCGGCCGCAGGGTCGCCGATCGGCTGCGCGCCTTCGAGGTCGAGGTCACGCTGGTCGGCCACACCGCCCGCGACGGCGTGCACGGCGCGAGCGAATTGGCCGACCTGTTGCCGCGCCACAGCATTGTCGTGCTGGCCACCCCGCTCACCGCGAACACGTGGGGACTCGTCGACGCGGCATTCCTCGGCGCGTTGCCCGACGGCGCCCTGGTGATCAACATTTCGCGCGGCGGCGTGGTCGACACGGATGCGCTCCTCGCCGAGCTGACGTCGCGCCGGCTACGGGCCTTCCTCGACGTGACCGATCCCGAGCCGCTGCCCTCGGATCATCCGCTGTGGACCGCTCCGGGAGTGCTCATCACCCCGCACATCGGGGGCGGGACCCTGGGCTGGGAGCGGCGTGCCTACCAGTTGGTCGGCGACCAGGTGCGTCGTTATGCGCGCGGTGAGCAGCTGATCAACGTCGTGCGCGCCCGCTGATCCGCCACTCAGCGGCGGCGCCGCCCACTTGGGGCGTACTTGGGCGTTGCCTCGGGCAGTTCGGGCAAGTGGCCGCCGCTCGCCGCCGACACTGCGGCGAGATCCACGATGCGCACGCAGGGCAGGCGCAGGGCACCGTCCGAGGTGACGAGATAGAGGTTGCGGCCAGTGAGCGATAGTCCGCGTATGTCATCCCACGCCACCCGCGTCTGCCCGATCAGCGCGCGGACGGTGATTCCCTCGCTGGGATCGACGACGGTGGCCGTACGACGAATGAAGACGATCGCCCCGATCGGCAGTAGGTACAGCAACGCGAAAATCGGTCGTTGCACCAGCGCCGTTACTCCCAGCGCCAGGAACAGCACCACGAAGTACGCCGCTCGCGACAACCGGAAGGTCCGGGGTCGTGCAGCGGTAGCGGCGGCCACCCGAGCGAGCCTACGTCGTAGGGTTTGCCCGGTGAGCAGCCAACGCCAGCACCGCAAGCCGCACAGTGGCATCGTCACCGACGGCATCGAACGCGCAGGAGCACGCGGCATGCTGCGAGCAGTCGGCATGGGCGACGACGACTGGCGCAAGCCGCAGATCGGGGTCGCCTCGTCGTGGAACGAGATCACCCCGTGCAACCTGTCGCTCGATCGGCTGGCCAAACAGGCGAAGATCGGTGTCCGGGGTGCCGACGGGTTTCCGCTCGAGTTCGGCACGATCTCCATCTCCGACGGCATCTCGATGGGCCACGACGGCATGCACTACTCGCTCGTGTCGCGCGAGGTCATCGCGGACTCGGTCGAGACGGTCTTTCGCGCCGAGCAACTCGACGGCGCGGTGTTGCTCGCCGGATGCGACAAATCGCTGCCCGGCATGCTGATGGCCGCGGCCCGGCTCGATGTCGCGGCCGTCTTCCTCTACGCAGGCTCGACGCTGCCCGGCCGGCTCGACGGGCGCGATGTGACGATCGTCGATGCGTTCGAGGCGGTGGGCGCCTGTCTGGCCGGCAAGATCACCCGCGAGGACCTCGATGCCCTCGAGCGCGCGGTCTGCCCAGGCGAGGGCGCATGCGGGGGCATGTTCACCGCCAACACGATGGCCTGCGCGGCCGAGGCGCTCGGCATGTCGCTGCCCGGGTCCGCGTCACCGCCCGCACCTGATTCGCGCCGCGATATCTACGCCGAACGCTCGGGCGAAGCCGTCGTCCACTTGATCGACGCCGGCGTCACCGCTCGGCAAATCCTCACCCGGCAAGCTTTCGAGAACGCGATTGCCGTCGTCATGGCACTGGGCGGTTCGACGAATGCGGTGCTTCACCTGCTCGCGATCGCGAATGAGGCCAAGGTTGATCTGGACCTGGACGATTTCAACCGCATCGGCGATCGGGTGCCACATCTCGCCGACGTCAAGCCGTTCGGCCGATACGTGATGGCTGATGTCGACGCGGTCGGTGGCGTCCCCGTCGTCATGAAGGCGCTGCTCGACGCCGGACTGCTGCACGGTGACGCGCTCACCGTCACCGGAACAACCGTTGCCGAAAACCTTGCTGAAGTCAGCCCCGCCGATCCGGACGGCACGGTCATCCACGCGCTCGCCGACCCAATCCACCCCACCGGTGGGCTGACGATCCTGCACGGATCGCTGGCTCCGGAAGGTGCCGTGGTGAAGAGCGCGGGTCTGGACTCGGATCGATGGGATGGCACGGCCCGCGTGTTTGACGGCGAGCAAAGGGCGATGGACGCGGTCGCGGCCGGCAAGTTGCGTTCCGGCGATGTCGTGGTGATCCGGTGGGAAGGGCCCAAGGGCGGCCCTGGCATGCGCGAGATGCTCGCCGTCACCGGCGCCATCAAGGGCGCTGGCCTTGGCAAGGACGTGTTGCTGCTCACGGACGGTCGGTTCTCCGGCGGGACGACCGGACTGTGCGTCGGTCACGTTGCTCCCGAGGCGGCCGTGGGTGGCCCGATCGCCCTCGTGCAGGACGGCGACCGGATCCGCCTCGACATGTCCACCCGTTCGCTCGATCTAGTGGTGGATGGCGCCGAACTCGAACGCCGACGTGCCGGCTGGAAGCCGCTGCCTCGGCGCTTCGACTACGGGGTACTGGGCAAGTACGCGAAGCTGGTCGGTTCAGCCGCGAGCGGCGCCGTCTGCGGCTAGATGACGGCTCGCCGAGCGGCATGTCGGCAACCGCGAGCGAAGGGCATCGCGCGAGCGAGGAACCTGATGAACTTTGAGGGTGAGCAGCCGTGAGCGAGCGCTGGTACAAGGAAGCGGTCATCTACTGCGTCGAGGTGGCCTCGTTTCAGGACTCCAACGGTGACGGGTGCGGCGACCTGCGCGGGCTGATCAGCCGCTTGGACTACCTGTCGCGACTCGGCGTCACCTGCCTCTGGCTCAACCCGATCCATCCCTCACCGCATCGCGACGACGGTTACGACGTCAGCGACTACTACAACGTCGACCCGAGGCTGGGGACGCTTGGCGACATGGCCGAGCTCGCGGCCGAAGCGCGCGGGCGAGGCATCCACCTGGTGCTCGACCTCGTCGTTAACCACACCTCCGACGAACACCCGTGGTTCCAGTCGGCGCGCAGCAGTCCCGACTCGCCCCACCGCGATTGGTACGTGTGGAGTACGGACGAGCCGCCGGATCGCCGTCAAGGCATCGTCTTTCCCGGGGAGCAGACCGAGACCTGGACCTTCGACGAAGATGCGAAGGCGTGGTACTACCACCGCTTTTACGACTTCCAGCCGGACCTGAACTGGGCGAATCCTCAGGTCCGCGCCGAGATCAAGCGGGTGATCGCGTTCTGGCTGCAGATGGGCGTGTCAGGCTTCCGCATCGACGGTGCGCCGTTCGTGCTCGAGCTGGTCTCGCCGGGCGTAGACCCGGGTCCGATGGATTGGTCGATCCTCGACGACTGGCGTCAGGACGTGCAGTGGCGCCGCGGCGACGCGGTGCTGCTCTGCGAAGCCAACGTCGACGCCGACGACCTGCCGAAGTACACCGGGATCAGCCCGGATGGCCCGAATGACCGCGCGCACATGATGTTCTCGTTCCTGCTCAACGCCCGGCTGTGGTTGGCGCTGGCCCGCCGCCAAGCCGAGCCGCTCGTCGACGCCCTGCGCACCCTGCCGGCATTGCAGGACATGGCCCAGTGGGCCACCTTCCTTCGCAACCACGACGAACTCGATCTGTCTCGCCTGACGCAAGAACAGCGCAGCGACGCGTTCCGCGCCTTCGCGCCGAAGGAGGAGATGCGGCTCTATGGACGGGGCATCCGACGCCGTCTCGCGCCGATGCTGCGCGGCGACCAGCGCCACATCCAACTCGCCTACGCGCTGCAGTTCGCGATGCCCGGCACACCGGTGGTGCGCGCCGGAGAGGAAATCGGGATGGGCGAGAACCTTTCGCTGCCCGGCCGGGATGCGATTCGCACCCCGATGCAATGGGCCGACCTCGCGAACGGTGGGTTTTCCACAGCTGACGAGGCCGCCCTCATCCGGCCCATGACGCAACGCGGGACCTACGGTTGGCATCGGGTAAACGTGCGAGCGCAGGAACGCGCTCCACACTCACTGCTGCGATGGTTCGAGCAGCTCATCCGGACGCTGCGCGAATGCCCCGAGATCGGCGTCGGCAAGTGCACCGTCCTCGACCTGCCGCTGCCCGCTTCCGTGCTCGCGCACCGCTTCGACGCACCCGAGGGATCGGTGCTGCTCCTGCACAATCTGGCCGACGTACCGACCACCTTCGACATCGGCCGGCTCGAGGGCCTCGACTCGCCGGATCGCCCGTTCGACGTCTTCGCCGACGCCGAGTACTCGCGGCCTACCACCCGGCTGACCCACCTCGAGCTCTCCGGGTGGGGTTACCGCTGGATTCGGTTGCGGCGGAGCAACGCCGGCTGACGCGCCGACCCCGCGCGATCGTCCGGAACTCGGCGCTCGACGCGCTCGACGTTAGAACCTCGGTGTCCCGCGGGTAGGACGCCAACATGGCCAAGGAGCTGACCGCGAAGAAGCGGGCGAAGCTGGGGAAAAAGTCGTTCGCCTTGCCGGGCAAGCGCAAGTACCCGATCCCCGACAAGGCACACGCACGCAATGCGCTCGCCCGCGTCGCCCAGCACGGCACGCCGGCGGAAGAGAAGAAGGTGCGGGCGGCGGTCAAGAAGCGCTTCCCGAGCATCGGCAAGAAGAAGAAGAGCGACGGCTGAGGGCGTTGGCTCATCTCGCATTTTGGGACGGCCATCCCGGTTCGTTGAACTCCCGTTGCCGGGCCGTGTAGCCTCTGCCACGTGCGCCAGTTCGTACTCATCAGCAGGCGCGTCGAGTGAGGTCACCGACCTCCTCGACGCGCTAACCCTTCGTGCATCAGCACGAGGGGTTTTTTGTTGCACGTCCGAGCATCGGGACACGATCCAGGAAGGGCACTGCCATGACCGCTCCGACATCCGCTAGCCGGGGTCCCGGCGAGCTGACCGGTGCGCAGGCGCTCGTCCGATCGCTGGAGGAGATCGGCGCGGACGTCGTCTTCGGCATTCCTGGGGGAGCGATCCTCCCCGCGTACGACCCCCTCTATGACTCCACGAGGGTGCGGCACATCCTGGTCCGCCACGAGCAGGGCGCGGGACACGCCGCGGAGGGATACGCGCAGGCCACCGGCAAGGTCGGGGTGTGCATGGCGACCTCTGGGCCGGGGGCGACCAACCTCGTCACCCCGATCGCGGACGCCTACATGGACTCGGTGCCGATCGTCGCGATAACCGGCCAGGTCGGACGGGCGTTCATCGGCACCGACGCGTTCCAGGAAGCCGATATCTCCGGCATCACGCTGCCGATCACGAAGCACAACTTCCTGGTGCAGTCGGCGGCGGACCTGCCGCGCGCCATTGCCGAGGCGTTCCACCTGGCCTCGACCGGCCGTCCCGGGCCGGTGCTGGTCGATGTGCCCAAGGACGTGTTGCAAGAGCGCGCTGCATTCAACTGGCCGCCCCGCATCGACCTGCCCGGCTACCGCCCGGTGACCCGCCCGCATGGCAAGCAGATCCGCGAGGCGGCACGGCTGATCAGCCAGGCCCGCAGGCCGGTGCTCTACGTCGGAGGCGGCGTCCTCAAGGGCCGGGCGTGCGCTCAATTGCGCGAACTGGCCGAGCTCACCGGCATCCCTTTGGTCACGACGCTGATGGCCCGCGGGGCGTTTCCCGACAGCCATCGGCAGCATCTCGGCATGCCCGGCATGCACGGCACGGTCGCCGCCGTCACCGCGCTGCAGAAGGCCGACCTGCTGATTGCGCTGGGCACCCGCTTCGACGACCGGGTCACCGGCCGGCTCGATACATTCGCCCCGAACGCCGTGGTCATCCACGCCGACATCGACCCGGCCGAGATCGGCAAGAACCGGGTGGCCGACGTGCCGATCGTCGGCGATATCCGCGAAGTGCTCACCGAGTTGATCCCGGCTGTACAGGTTGAGTTCGCGGCCGGCACCCGAGCCGACCTCACCGGATGGTGGACGCAGGTCGACCAGTGGCGTGAGACCTATCCGCTCGGCTACGACGAGCCGGCCGACGGGTCGCTTGCGCCGCAGTTCGTGATCGAGCGGCTAGGCGTGATCGGCGGCCCTGATGCCATCTATGCCGCCGGCGTTGGTCAGCACCAAATGTGGGCCGCCCAGTTCATCGGTTACGAGAAGCCCTACACCTGGCTCAATTCCGGCGGCGCGGGAACGATGGGCTACGCCGTGCCGGCCGCGATGGGCGCCAAGGTCGGGCGGCCGGAAACCTTAGTCTGGGCGATCGACGGCGACGGTTGCTTCCAGATGACCAACCAGGAGTTGGCCACCTGCGCGGTGGAGAACATTCCGATCAAGGTTGCTGTGATCAACAACGGCCACCTCGGCATGGTTCGCCAGTGGCAAACGCTGTTCTACGAAGAGCGTTACAGCCAGACCGATCTCGGCACCCACCTCACCGCGCGCTCGGCCGGTGAGCAGCGCCGAGTGCCCGATTTCGTGAAGCTGGCCGAGGCTTTGGGCTGCGTCGGGTTGCGGTGCGAGACGAAGGATGAGGTCGACGCGACGATCGAGAAGGCGATGTCGATAGACGACGCCCCAGTGGTCATCGACTTCACCGTCGGCAAGGACGCAATGGTCTGGCCGATGGTGACGGCAGGGACGTCAAACGACAGCATCGTCGCGGCGCGCGGACTGCGCCCGGTTTTCGACAGCGACGAGTAGCGAGGAGCCATGAGTACTCACACCCTCTCGGTGCTGGTCGAGAACAAGCCGGGTGTCCTCACCCGGGTGGCCGGCCTGTTCAGCCGGCGCGGCTTCAACATCACCTCGCTCGCGGTCGGACCGACCGAGCGCGAGGAGATCTCGCGCATCACGATCGCGGTCAGCGTCGAGGGCGACGTCCTCGAACAGGTCACCAAGCAGCTGAACAAGCTCGTCAACGTGTTGAAGATCGTCGAGCTGGAAGAAGGCCATTCCGTGCAGCGCGAACTGCTGCTGCTGAAGGTGCGCGCCGACGATGCCACCCGCCGAGGCGTCCTGGAAACGGTCGAGCTGTTCAAGGCCAAGGTGGTCGACGTCGGGCCCGAGGTGCTCACGCTCGAGGTCACCGGTCCGCCCGCGAAGCTCGACGCGATGATCAAGATGATTGAGCCGTACGGCATTCGCGAAATGGTGCAGTCCGGCATGGTCGCGCTCGGCCGCGGGCCGCGCTCGATGACCCAAGCCGCGCTTCGGTCCGTCGACCGCAGCGCCTGATCCCGAAGGGCAGTCCCGACAGATGGCAGTGCAGATCTACTACGACGACGACGCCGACCTCTCGGTCGTGCAGGGTCGCCGGGTCGCCGTACTCGGCTACGGCAGCCAGGGCCACGCCCACGCGCTGAGCCTGCGCGATTCGGGCGTGGATGTGCGCGTCGGCCTGCCCGAAGGGTCGCGCAGCCGCGGCAAGGCCGCGGACGAGGGATTGCGCGTGCTCGCGCCCGCCGCTGCGACTGCCGAGGCAGACCTGATCATGGTGCTGGCTCCCGACCCCGCACAGCGGAGGCTCTACGCGGAATCAATCGAGCCGAACCTGCGCGACGGCGACGCGCTGATGTTCGGGCATGGGTTCAACATCCGTTACGGCTACATCAAGCCGCCGGGCGGGGTGGATGTCGCGATGGTGGCACCGAAGGGTCCCGGTCACCTGGTGCGCCGCCAGTTCGTCGACGGCAAGGGCGTGCCGGTGCTGGTTGCGGTCGAACAGGATGCTTCCGGGAACGCGCTCGCCCTTGCGCTTTCCTACGCGAAGGCCATTGGCGGAACCCGGGCGGGCGCCATCGGGACGACGTTCACCGAAGAGACCGAGACCGACCTGTTTGGCGAACAGGCGGTGTTGTGCGGTGGCGCATCGCAGTTGGTCATGTACGGGTTCGAGGTGCTAACCGAGGCCGGTTATGCCCCTGAGATCGCGTACTTCGAATGCCTGCATGAGCTCAAGTTGATCGTCGATCTGATGTACGAAGGTGGCATCGCCAAGCAACGGTGGTCGGTGTCGGACACCGCGGAGTACGGCGATTATGTGTCAGGGCCGCGCGTCATCGACGAGCAGGTCAAGGCCAACATGCAGGCGGTACTGCGCGATATCCAGGACGGGACCTTCGCGCAGCGCTTCATTGCCGACCAGGACGCCGGTGCTCCGGAGTTCCGGTCACTGCGTGCCAAGGGGGAGCAGCACCCGATCGAGTCGGTGGGTCGCGAGCTGCGTGGGCTGATGAGTTGGGTCGCCAGCGACGACGACTACACCGAGGGCACGGCTACCCGATGAGGCTGCTCCGGTCGCCGGTGTCGTCGTGAAGCTGGCGGTCATTCCCGGCGACGGCATCGGTGTCGAGGTGATCGAGCAAGCGATGCTCGTGCTCGATGCCCTGGTGCCGGGTGTCGAGGCGACCCGCTACGACCTGGGAGCCGGGCGGTGGCACCGCACCGGCGAGACGCTGCCGGACTCGGTGCTGGCCGAGCTGCGCGAACAGGACGCGATCCTGCTCGGCGCGGTCGGCGATCCGTCCGTGCCGTCCGGGGTGCTCGAGCGCGGTCTGCTGTTGCGGCTGCGCTTCGAGCTCGACCACCACGTGAACCTGCGGCCGGTGAAGCTGTTTCCTGGCGTGGCGAGCCCGTTGGCCGGCCAGCCATCCATCGACATGGTGGTGGTGCGTGAGGGAACCGAGGGACCCTATGCAGGCACCGGGGGAGCGCTGCGCAAGGGGACACCGCACGAGGTGGCCAGCGAGGTCAGCGTCAACACCGCGTTCGGCGTCGAGCGGGTGGTCCGCGACGCGTTTCGCCGCGCCGCGATGCGACCGCGACGGCATCTCACCCTGGTGCACAAGAACAACGTCCTCGTCCACGCGGGTGACCTGTGGACCCGCACCGTCGCGGCGGTGGCCGACGACTTCCCCACGGTCACCGTGGCCTACCAGCACGTCGATGCAGCCACGATCTTCTTCGTCACCGACCCCGGACGCTTCGACGTGATCGTCACCGACAACCTGTTCGGCGACATCCTCACCGATCTGGGCGCCGCCATCGCCGGCGGCATCGGGCTCGCGGCGAGCGGCAACCTCGATGTCAGCGGCGCGAATCCGTCAATGTTCGAGCCGGTGCATGGCTCCGCGCCCGACATCGCCGGACAGGGCAAGGCCGACCCCACCGCCGCGGTGCTTTCGGTCGCGATGCTGCTGGCGCACCTCGGTCACGACGACGCGGCACGTCACGTCGAAGCAGCGGTCGCCGCAGACCTGGCCGCTCGCGACTCGCGTCACCCCGGCACGACCACCGAGATCGGCGAGCGGCTGGCCAAGGCCGCGTCGTGAGGAGAGCGCCATGTTGAGCGATGAGTTCCACCTCTTCGACACCACGCTGCGCGACGGCGCCCAGCGCGAGGGCATCAGCTATTCGGTGACCGACAAGCTCGCCGTCGCCCGGCTGCTCGACCAGCTGGGTGTCGGCTTCATCGAGGGCGGCTGGCCGGGGGCCGTGCCCAAGGACACCGAGTTCTTCGCCCGGGCGGCAGACGGCGAATTGCAGCTCAAACACGCGACGCTGGTGGCGTTCGGAGCAACCCGGCGAGCGGGCGTGCGGGTCGAGGACGACCCACAGGTGCGCGCACTGCTCGATTCGCGCGCCGCGGTGATCACTTTGGTCGCCAAGTCCGACGTGTGGCATGTCGAACGGGCACTGCGCACGACGCTGACCGAGAACCTCGCGATGGTCCGAGACACGGTCGCGTTCCTGCGAGCAGACGGACGGCGGGTGTTCCTGGACTGCGAGCACTTCTTCGACGGCTTCCGCCACGACCGCGACTACGGGCTGCGGGTGCTGGACGCCGCCGAGCAAGGCGGCGCCGATGTCGGTGTCTTGTGCGACACCAACGGGGGGATGCTGCCGATGAGCGTCCACGACATTGTCCGGGAAGTGCGCGCGCGTGCCGGGATACGTCTTGGCATCCACACACAGGACGACACCGGCTGCGCAGTCGCCAACACGCTCGCGGCGGTCGACGCCGGCGTGACCCACGCACAGGGCACCGCAAACGGGTACGGCGAACGCGCGGGGAACGCGGACATCTTCGGGATCATCGGTGGGCTGGTCACCAAGATGGGACGTGATGTGCTACCCGACGGCGCGCTGGCCGAGATGGTGCGGGTGTCACATGCAATCGCCGAGATCGCCAACCTGGCGCCGAACACCCACCAGCCCTACGTCGGGTCCTCGGCGTTCGCGCACAAGGCGGGGCTACATGCCTCGGCGATCAAGGTCTCGCCTGAGCTGTACAACCACCTCGACCCGTCCGCGGTTGGCAACGCCCAACGGATCCTGATCACCGAGATGGCCGGACGGTCGTCGGTCGAGCTGAAATCGCGCGAGCTCGGCGTGGACCTCGCCGGCCGCCCCGATGTGGTAGGCAAGGTCGTTGACCGGGTCAAGGAACGCGAGTCCGCGGGATGGTCCTACGAGGCCGCCGATGCGTCATTCGAGTTGCTGTTGCGCGACGAGCTCGGTAGCGCGCCGCAACGGTTCGCCGTCGAGTCTTATCGGGTGATGATCGACCGACGTGAAGACGGCACGCTAGTCAGCGAAGCGACCGTGAAGGTGCACGCGGGCGGTCAGCGGGTGATCTCGACCGAGGAGGGCAACGGCCCGGTGAACGCGTTGGACCGGGCCCTGCGCAAGGCGCTGGGCTCGGCGTATCCGCGGCTGGCCGAGCTCGAACTCGTCGACTACAAGGTGCGCATCCTGTCAGGCAAGCACGGCACCGACGCCGTCACCCGGGTGCTCGTCGAGACATCGGACGGGCAGCGAGAGTGGACGACGGTGGGCGTGCACGGCAACGTGATCGAGGCGTCTTGGTTGGCCCTGCACGATGCCGTCCGGTATGGCCTGCTCAGCCGATCCTCGTAGGTTTGCCTATCCCACGTTCAGCTCTTCGCCCGCTCGTCCAGGCACATGACATTGCCTTCGCTGTCCTTGAACCAGGCAACCCGTCCCACCGTCGGAATTGAGGCGATGCTGTCTTTCCACTCGACTCCGGGCATGTCGTATTCATCGAAGGCGACGCCCCGAGACTTGAGCTCGCGCACCTCGTCCTCGATGTCATCGACTTCCCACTGGGCGACGGTGTGCTTGCCGGTGCCGGCGTAGGCGGTCTCATAGATTTGGAACCATGAACCGCTCGGTGTCGGGAACGTGATCGTGTACTCGTCTTCTGCCGTTGGCGTCAGCCCGAGTGTCTCGGTATAGAACGCGCGCGCTCGCTTGAGGTCCGCGGCGGGGACGTTCGCGTGGACTTCGCTCCGCGTCAACATGGCATACCTCCTGTGGAAAGCACCTCGTGGACGACGCCAGCGTAGGCCTATCCGCAGTGGTCCGAGCGGCTCTGTTCTCGCAGTTCTCGCAGCATGCGAGCGCTCAGAGCTTTGCCGGTCAGGGCGGCGCGTCGGTGATGTGCAGCTCGTCCGGATCGTGCTCGTGTGCGCAACCGCACTGAGCTGCGTCCGCGGAGCTGACGCCCGCTCGGACGGCTTCGTCGAAATGCGCCTCGGCATAGTCCAAGCGGACACTGCGCGCCAACCCCCAACCGACCAAGGCCGATGCGCCGGCAATCAGCAGCACTACCACCGACAGAGCCCGCAGTACCCCCGGCGAACGGCTGGTCCAGGGCAACACACCGGCGAGGCCGGATAGTGCGGCGAGAACGGCCGCCGCGAGGGCGGCGCGACGACGACCAGTCAGCGAGAGCTGCGACAGCGAGGAATTCACCGGTCGAGTATGGAGCATCCGGCCGGTAGCCTGAGCCCTCGTGCGCATCGCTCGCTTCGTCCATCCGGGGTCTGCTTCAGCGGCGCCAGGCGTGGCGTGGGGAGTGGTCGAGGGGCGGTCCGGGGCAGTGCCCGGTCAACTCACCGTTGCGGCGATCACCGAGCACCCGTTCGGTCCCATCGCTTTCACCGGCGACCGCTGGGCTCTTGACGACGTGCGCTTGCTGTCGCCGATCCTGCCGAGCAAGGTGGTGGCGGTGGGCAAGAATTACGCCGATCACGTTCGCGAAATGGGCGGCGAGGACGTGCCTACCACGCCGGTCATCTTTCTCAAGCCCTCGACGTCGGTGATCGGTGCGGGCGACGCGATTCGGGTGGCGCCTGGGGCACAGCGGGTCGAGCACGAGGCCGAGCTGGCAATCATCATTGGCCGGCCGGCCAAGGACGTGGCCCGCGAACACGCCATGGCCCACGTGCTCGGTTACACCGCGGCGAACGACGTCACCGATCGCGACGAGCAGGCGAGCGACGGGCAGTGGGCGCGAGCGAAAGGCCACGACTCGTTCTGCCCGATCGGACCGTGGATCGAGACCGCGCTAGACCCGTCCGACCTGCGAATCACCGCCAACGTCAACGGCGAACTGCGCCAGGACGGGCGCACCAGCCAGCTCGTGCACGATGTGCCCAGCCTGATCTCGTTCATGTCCTCGGTGATGACCTTGCTGCCCGGCGACGTGCTCCTCACGGGCACGCCGGCGGGCGTCGGTCCGATCCGTGCCGGTGACACGGTCAGCGTCGAGATCGAGGGCATCGGGACACTCACGAACCCGGTGCGGGCAACGTGAGCGTCCGGGTCCGGTTCTGCCCATCCCCGACCGGCAATCCGCACGTCGGGTTGATCCGCACCTGCTTGTTCAACTGGGCGCACGCGCGCCATGTCGGGGGAACTTTCGTGTTGCGGGTCGAAGACACCGACGCTGCACGCGACTCCGAGGTGTCCTACCAAGCGCTCCTCGAATCGCTGCGGTGGCTAGGGCTCGACTGGGACGAGGGCCCCGAAGTTGGCGGCCCGTTCGGTCCCTATCGGCAGAGCGAGCGTGGCGACATCTATGCCGATGTGCTCGCCAGGTTGCGCGCGGCCGGGCATCTCTATGAGTCCTACTCGTCGAACGAGCAGGTCGAGGCACGGCACCGGGCGGCAGGACGTGACCCGAAGCTCGGCTACGACAACCACGACCGCGAGCTGACCGAGGCCGAACTGGCTGCCCATCGCGCGGCGGGTCGCGAGCCGGTCCTGCGGCTGCGCATGCCGGACGAGGAACTCAGCTGGCACGACATCGTGCGGGGCGAGGTCCGGTTCGCCGCGGGTAGCGTGGCCGACTTCGTCGTCGCCCGAGCCAACGGCCAGCCGTTGTACACGCTGGTCAACCCGGTAGACGACGCGCTGATGCACATCACGCACGTATTTCGTGGCGAGGACTTGCTGCCTTCGACGCCGCGCCAGATCGCGCTCTATCGCGCGCTGGTCGACATCGGCGTCGCCGAGCAGGTACCCGAGTTCGGCCACCTGCCCTACGTCATGGGCGAAGGCAACCGCAAGTTGTCCAAGCGCGACCCACAGTCGGCACTCGGCATCTACCGCGACGAGGGTTACCTACCCGAGGGCCTGCTGAACTACCTGGCACTGCTCGGCTGGTCGATCGCCGATGATCACGACATCTTCACGCTGGCCGAGATGGTCGCCGCATTCGACGTCACCGATGTGAACGCCAACCCCGCGCGCTTCGACCCGAAGAAGTGCCTCGCCATCAACGCGGCGCACATCCGTCTGCTGGCGCCCGACGACTTCGCCCAGCGGCTCGCGGACTTCGTCGAGTCGAGTGGCCGCGAGGCAGACCGATCGGTGGTTCTCGCTGCCGCGCCGCTCGTGCAGGAGCGGATCCACACCTTGCGCGAGGGTGCCGAGATGCTCGAGTTCCTTCTCGTCTGCGACAGCGCGTTCGTGGTGGATGAGTCCGCAGCGGTGAAGCAGCTTGGTGACGCGGGGCAGGCTGTGCTTTGCGCAGCGATTCCTGCGCTGGAACGGCTGACCGAGTGGTCGGCCCCCGCCATTGAGGCGGCGCTGACCGCCGCGCTCGTCGACGCGATGGGCCTCAAGCCACGCAATGCCTACGGCCCGGTGCGGGTCGCAGTCACCGGCAAGACGGTGTCGCCCCCGCTGTTCGAGTCGCTGGAGCTGCTCGGCCGGGAACGGTCGCTTGCTCGGATGCGCGCCGCATCGTCATGATCGAAGCTGTTTTTTCGACGTCGACGACACGTTGGTCGATTAGTCGCCGGTCGCCCGGTAGAGTGCGATCTCGGCTCGGTCGCTCTGCGGGGCCCGGGTCGTGATGGGGTATGGGGTAATTGGCAGCCCAACTGATTCTGGTTCAGTTAGTCTAGGTTCGAGTCCTGGTACCCCAGCGCAGGGCAGATCGGCACTGCAGGATCACCTGGGGCCCCGTCGTCTAGAGGCCCAGGACGCCGCCCTCTCAAGGCGGTAGCGTGGGTTCGAATCCCATCGGGGCTACACCGCTACAGGCCAGCAAACACGGGGCCTGTAGCGCTGCCCTCGGCCGTCTGGGTCAAGGTCAACAGGTGCCTGGGCCGTATCTGGGCCGTATCACTCGCCGATTCCCGCAGGATCCGGGCCGGAATCCGAGCCGTCCCCGCTGCCTCGTCGCTGCCGGCTCTGAGCAGGTGCCGACACGCTCAGCAGGACTCGGCAGACTGCGCCGCCCCTGAGCAGGCTTGCCGGATGAGTGATACCAGCAGCACCGTCGATCAGCCGAGTGATACCACGGACGTGGCCGCTGACCGGGCTGCCTTCAGTCTCCGGCTCAGCGCCGCAGTCATGGCCAAGGTGGACGAGCGGGCCAAGGCGCGGGACCTCAGCCGCAACGCCTGGATCGAGGCCGCGCTGACGTGGGTCGCCGATGAGTTGCCCTACGGCATCGCTGACGTCGACCGTGCGTTGGCCGCCTGGACGGCGCCGACTGAGCTCAGCGGCACCGACGAGCCCGAGATGCTGGCACGGCGCGCTCGTGCCGCCGAGTATCGCCGCAAGCTGGCAGCTGGTCTGATCGGCCGCGTGTCACGGTCCACTGAGCGGGCAGACACAGCGCTCACT
Organism: Actinomycetota bacterium; assembly: GCA_040003255.1. GTDB lineage: Bacteria > Actinomycetota > Actinomycetes > Mycobacteriales > Jatrophihabitantaceae > JBDUCV01. Next base: position 1,747 of record JBDUCV010000005.1, on the reverse strand, counting down.
GTGACACGCTGATCGTGTGACACAGCGCGTTCACCTGCCGTTGCGGATCAACCCTGCCGCCGTGGCGCTGCTGACCGCTGAGGCCGCACGTCGTGGCGTCGACCGCTCGACGCTGGTCCGTGAGGCGCTGACCATCGGACTCCGTTCGATGCTCGCTGACCGGAAGCCTGAGCCGGTCGCTGCCAGCCCTGCGCCTGCCGCGTAGTCGGGCAGTTCACTGGGGGGGCGCCGGCCCCCCATCAGACGCTGACAGGGGCGCCCCTGACAGGCGATGGCGCAGCTGGACGACGACGGGGGCGCCCCCGTCAGGCGATGGAACCGTCGGGGCGCCCCGACCGGACTGGAGGTGGCTGGGATGAGCAAGCCCGTCCGTGTGCTGGTCGAGGACACGCCGGAGGGACGCGCGGACCTCCTACGGGAGCTTCTGGCCGAGCCGCCGAAGCCGAGGCGCCAGGTGCTACGCCTGCTGCGCCTGCTGCGCTGGTGGCGCTGAGGCCAGCCCTGAAGCCGCCAGCGTGCCCAGGACGCACGAACGGCGCCCGACCCGTGTGATGATGTGGGTGGAAATCGTGCACTGCTCGCCGCCCCAGAGCTGGGACGCGCGATACGCCTGTTCCGGAGCGAAAGCACCGCTACCACCTACCTCGGTGAATTCCTCCTCGCCGAACCGCCGTACTACCGGGCGGACGCGGCCGACAGAAACGGCGAAGTCCGATCAGTGCTCGTCTTTCGGCTTGTGCCGGAGGGAGCCGCCGTGCACGACGCCGGCGACGCTGCCCCACCCGATGTGCAGGTGCCGGAAGTGTTGCCGCTGGAAGCGGCGAACATCGAGGCGTACGCCCTGTCTCGACCAGACGAGCCGCCGATTGCCGTGCGACGCGAAGCAAAGCTGGTTGCCGAGTACGAGCAATGGCTGTCCATAAGTGGCAATGAGGCCGTCCGGCATCGAATTCCCATTCCCGACGGCGGTTACCTCTACACGGACGTCTTCGACGTAAGAACCGAAGAGCTGATCGAGGCGAAGGCTTCGGCGGCTCGCGTGTGCATCCGTGCGGGCCTCGGGCAGGTCCTCGACTACGGGCGCTTCATCGATCACCGCAGCAAAGCGTTGCTTGTACCAACGCGACCGAGCGTTGACCTAGTGGAGTTGCTTCACGCCTACGGCGTCAACGTCATCTGGCCAACCCGCGGCGGCTTCTTACGCCTCGACGCCTGACGCTTGAGACGGCCGAGATGGTCGAAGTTGCGCGGAACGCACGTCACTGCGAACCGATGACCCTTCAATCCTCGGCGTCGCGGACGAGGACGACGCCCCCTAACAGGTAGACGGTCGCCAGGTACGCGGTTTGATGGCTCTACGCAGCCAAAGCGTGGTAGCCGGCCTCTGATTCGTGCTGGTTGGGGAGTCTGCTACTCGACGCCGCAGTGCAGTAGTAGCCGGAGGAGGTAGTTGTGGAAGTTGCGGAATCTGTGACTGACTCGCTTGACCTTCTTGATCAGCGAGTTCATCGCTTCGGTTGGGCCGTTGGACACGCCGCCGGTGTCGAAGTAGGCGAGCAGTTCGCCGCGCCAGGTGTCGATGGTGCGGCCGAGCGACGTAGTTCCGGGGGATGTTCGTGTCGGCGCAGTGGGTCAGCCAGCGGTGCAGGTGCTGTTCAGCGGCAGAGCGGCTGGCGCAGTCGAAGATCGTGCGGAGGTCTTGGGCGGCGATCCAGGTGAGCCCGATCTGCTGGTCGACGTCGCCGGC
>JBDUCV010000042.1:0-20796 GCA_040003255.1 Actinomycetota bacterium | reverse complement strand
CGACGACGCCGCTCGGGTCGTGCTAGCCGGCCTGGGTCTGGGCTGAGGAGGTTTCGGGCCTTCAGGAACAACGGAACCGTGGTTGGCGGTAACGAGCGGGCGGGCGTGGAGTTGGCGCCAACATGCGGTCGGAAGCGCCGCGGGCTCGCGGTGAGGATCTTGTACTGGCTTGATCGACCTGGTCGGGGGAAAGCTGGCTGGCTAGCTTGCGACGATGCCGGTTGAGTTCTTGACGGATGACGAGGCGGCGGCCTACGGGCGCTATTGGAAGGTGCCGTCGCGGGCGGAGTTGGCGAAGCTCTTTTCCTCGATGACGAGGACCGCGCCTTGGTCGGCCGCAGACGCGGGGACCACATGAAATTGGGGTTCGCGCTGCAGCTGGTGACCGTCCGGTATGTCGGGAGGTTCCTGGAGGACCCTCTGGATGTGCCGGTGGTGGCGTTGGACTTCGTGGCCGGGCAGTTGGAGATCGACGATCCGTCGCGGGTGAAGCGGTACACCGAGCGGGAGAAGGCCCGTTTCGATCATGCGTGGGAAATCCAACGGGTCTATGGGCTGAAGGACTTCGATGACATCGAGGGTGAATTGCAGGCCTGGGTGGGGGCCCGGTCGTGGACCAGCGGCGACGGCCCGAAGGCGATCTTCATCGACGCGGTGGCCTGGCTGCGGGAACGTGATGTGCTGCTGCCGGGGGTGAGCCGGCTCGTCCGGCTGGTCGCGACGGTGCGGGAGGGCACGACGCAGCGGCTATGGAAAACGCTGGAGTCGCTGCCGACGGTGGGTCAGCGGTACGCGCTGGACCAGCTGGTGGAAGTGGTGCCGGGAACCCGGGTGTCGGATCTGGAGCGGTGGCGTAAGCGCGCACCGGCTCCCTTTGTGAATTTATCGAACCCTGGCTGGCGCTAACTAACTGCGACCGGCGGGCGGCGTGCGTGCCGATGATTGGCAGGTCACAAGGAGCCGTCACGTGCGAACTTGGTCACGGTCGGGTAACGGGAGGCAACCTCACCACGCCAGCGGTGACTTGTAGGCACAGGTTCCGCGAGTTGGCGAAGGAGACGGCCGTGAACAGATGGGCTAAGTGGGCGGTCGTGGCAGCAGTCGCGACCGGATTCGGGCTGCTCGCTGTGCCGGCCGCCGCCGGCGGGGCGTCCGATTGCGCGGTCTGGTGGGGCTCCCTGGACAAGACAAGCGCGGGCGGAGGCACTGGTGGTCCGCTGGTGAACGTGCGGGCTGGGCAGCATCCCTGCTACGACCGGCTGGTGATGGAAAACGCCGCGATCGCCCACGTCCGTTACGTCCCGGCCGTACTCACCCAAGGCCGGGGCGATGCATTGTCGCTGCGGGGCGGGGCGTTCCTCGAGATCGTCCTCCGCACTACGGACTACGACATCAACACCGGCGCACCGACCTACTCCCCGTCCAATCGGAACGAGTTGGTCAAGGTTTCCGGGTGGCGCACCTTCCGGCAGGTTGCGGAGGGCCGAAGCTTCGAGGGCTACACCACGATCGGGCTCGGCGTCCGTGCGCGGCTGCCGTTCCGGGTGTTCACGCTGCCTGGTCCAGGCTCCAAGTCCCGACTCGTGATCGACGTTGCGCATCGTTGGATCACGCCGCCAGACCTGCCGGCGCCCACCTCGACCGCAATTCAGGCCTCGGCGTTGGGCGATGACCGCAACGCCGATCTGGTCGGAATCCGCACCGGAGCCCACCAGGGCTATGACCGAGTCGTGTTCGACTTCCGCGGTCCAGAGACCGGGCTGCGCTACGTCGCGCTATACCGCGGCGACACCTTGGAGGTCGACCTCGAGCATGGCACCGTGCGAAACGCGATCTATCACGGTCCGTCGATCCTGCACCCGGCTCTTGCTCAGCTGAAAGAGGTGCGGATCGCCCGCGTCGACCCGGACGGCACCATCGTGCAACTGATCTTGGGGCACAAGGCCGGGTTCCGGGTGTTCCGGCTCTTCGCACCAGATCGGATCGTGGTCGACATCGCACACTGAGCACCGCCAAGCGACCGGCTATGAATGGCAGCGCCCCCTTCCGCGTGAGCAGGAAGGGCGCGCTGCCATTGCAGAGGTCGATCACGGCAGCTAGCGATGCGCTCCTACTAACTCAACATCGAGCAGTTCGTTACCGCCAACCACGGTTCCGTTGTTCCCGAAGGCCCGTTTCAGCCTCGGCAACGCCACGAGGGGCGCGACGGTACGGTCGGAGACCGGCGGCGCGTCGCAACGAGTGATCTCGCGTCGTCGCACAGACTCGTCCGAGGCGCAGAACGGAGCCTGGCGTGAGTGATCGATCCGACGGCGACCCAGTAGGTCCCGATGAAGCACGTCATGTTGAAGCACGCACCCGCGAGGTGGCTGAGGACGACCCAAACCGGCCGACCACCGAGGGTGTGCGCGAACATCTGGCCAGCTTGGCTGGGATTGCCGAGCGCCCGGTCGCGGAACACGCCGACCTGTACGCCCAGGTGCACGCCAGCCTGCAATCGGCGCTGACGAGCATCGACGATGCCACGGGCTGACGTGGCGTCGAGACGGCTGCAGCGACTCGACGCCGAACTGGTGCGCCGGGGGCTCGCCCGATCCCGTGACCAGGCCGGCGAGCTGATCGCGTCCGCACGCGTGTACGTGCGAGGCGTGCCAGCAACCAAAGCGGCGACAGGTGTCGACCAGGACACGCCGCTGCGCGTCGTCGCCGACGATGGCGACCCCGGCTACGTCTCCCGTGGCGGCCACAAGCTTGCCGGGGCCCTTGACCAGTTTGCCGGGTTGTCGATCGTCGGCCGGCGATGCCTAGACGCGGGGGCCTCTACAGGTGGCTTCACCGACGTACTCCTGCGTGAAGGAGCCGCACATGTCGTCGCCGTAGACGTCGGCTACGGTCAACTCTCCTGGTCGCTGCGCTCCGATGATCGGGTCGAGGTCCTTGACCGCACGAACGTCCGGTCGCTCACGCCCGCTCAGATCGGCGGGAAGGTCGACGTCACGGTCGCGGACCTGTCGTTCATCTCGCTGCTCGCGGTCCTCCCCGCGCTCAGCGCCTGCACATGCGACGAGGGCGACCTGGTGCCGATGGTCAAACCGCAGTTCGAAGTGGGCCGCGACCGGCTCCCTAGCGGCGGTGTGGTCCGCGATCCGGAGCTGCGGGTGGATGCGGTCGTCTCGGTGGCCTCGGCCGCGGCCGGTCTCGGCTGGGATCTCGCCGGGGTCGCGCGCAGCCCGCTGCCCGGACCGTCGGGCAACGTGGAATTCTTTCTGTGGCTGCGACGGGGGCACCATCTCGGGGCGACCGACGCCGATGCCACCGCCATGATTCGCCGAGTCGCGGGGGAACCGTGATGCGCTCCGCCCTAATCATCGCGCACACGACTCGTGAGCAGATCCGCCGGATGACGGCCATCGTGGCCCAGGACCTGCATCGGGCCGGTTTCGAGGTGCGAATGCTCGCGGACGAGATGCGCGTGTGCGGCTCGCCGCACGTAACCGTCGTCGACGAGGAGCATGCCGCCGAAGACGCCGAAATGGTGCTCGTATTCGGCGGCGACGGCACGTTCTTGCGTGCCGCGGAGTTCGCCCGACCGGCTGGAGTACCGATGCTCGGCGTGAATCTCGGCCGGGTGGGGTTTCTGGCCGAGGCCGAGGCCGATCATCTGCCTGAGACGATCCGGTCCATCGTCGAACGTCGCTACGGCGTCGAGGAGCGCACGACCATCGATGTCGAGGTGTCAGTTCAGGGCGACGTGCTGGCCACGAATTGGGCCTTGAACGAGGCGTCGGTGGAAAAAAGCACCCGCGAACGAATGCTCGACCTCGCGGTGGCCATCGATGGCCGGCCGCTGCTGCGCTTCGGCTGTGACGGCGTGCTGTGCGCCACGCCCACCGGGTCCACGGCCTACGCGTACTCGGCTGGTGGACCCATCGTGTGGCCGGACGTCGACGCGCTGCTCGTCGTGCCGAACGCGGCGCACGCGCTGTTCGCCCGGCCCGTTGTCGTTGCCCCGCACTCGATCATCGACGTCGACCTGATCGGCGCCGATCACGCCGGCGTGCTGGGGTGTGACGGTCGGCGGTCGGTCGACATCCCACCGGGGGGGCGGGTGACCGTGCGCCGGGGAGTTCTGCCCATCCGCATCGCCCGGCTGTCGGCATGGAGCTTCGCCGAACGGCTGGTGACGAAGTTCCAGCTGCCGGTACGCGGGTTCCGCGACGGTGCGCGCACGGGCCGACCCGACGACAGTGCGCGGACGAGCCCGGACGAGGACGCCGCCAGCCCGCTGTTCCCGTCCACGACCGAGGACTAGGCGCCAGCCGTGCTGGAAGAGCTGCGGATCCGCGGGCTAGGCGTCATCGACGAAGCGGTGCTGCCGCTCGGACCCGGCCTGACGGTCGTCACCGGCGAGACCGGCGCCGGCAAGACGATGGTGGTGACCGGACTGCTGTTGATGTTCGGCGGCCGCGCGGATGCCGCGCGGGTTCGAGCTGGCGCCGGCGAAGCGGTGGTCGATGGCCGGGTGCGGGTCGAACCGGGCTCCCGCCCGGCCGCGCGCGTCAGCGACGCGGGGGGAACGGTGGACGATGACGGAACGCTCATCCTCCGCCGGGTGGTCACTGCGCAGGGGCGTTCGCGGGCCTACGTTGGGGGCGCGCCGGCGCCGATCGGGGTGCTTGCCGAACTCGCCGAGGATCTGCTGACCGTGCATGGTCAGGCCGACCAGCTGCGGTTGGGGCGTCCTGGCGAGCAGCGGGCGGCGCTGGACCGGTTCGCCGGCAGCGACCCAGGACGGTTCGCAGCGGCGTTCCAGGCGTGGCGAGCGGCGAATGACCGGCTCACCGAGCGAAGCGCGCGGGCCCGCGAGCTACGGCGAGAGGCCGATCTGCTTCGCCATGGGGTCGATGAGATTGCCGCCGCAGCCCCGCAGTCGGGTGAGGACCTCGAGCTGGCGGCGGCGGCGAGTCGGCTGGCGCATGCGGACGGGCTGCGTCTGGCCGCCCGGTCTGCCCATGACGCGCTGCTGGGCGATTCGGATGACCTGGGGGGCGAGACGGCCGATGTCGGTGTCTTGCTCGGGCGGGCCGCCCGGGCGCTGAGCCAGGTGGCGGGCGAGGATCCGGAACTGGACGCGCTCGCGAGCCGACTGGCCGATTTGGCCGCGGAATCCGCTGACCTGGGTGCCGACCTGTCGGCCTACGCAGATCGCCTCGATGCCGATCCGCACCGACTGGCCGAGATCGAGCAGCGCCGAGCCGTGCTTGCCAGGCTGACCCGCAAGTACGCCGATGATCTGACCGGCGTCATCGCCTGGGCGCGGGAGGCCGAGCAGAGACTGGCGGAGCTGGATCTGTCCGGTGAGGCGCTCGCCGCGCTCGCTGTCGTACGCGATGCCGCCGCGCGGGATGCCGCCGAGCTGGCCGGCGAGTTGTCGATCGTGCGGACGACGGCGGCCGGCGAACTGGCGGACGCGGTGACCCGCGAGCTGGCCGGACTGGCGATGCCGACGGCTCGGCTGCACATCGAGGTCCGGCCCCGGCCTGCCGTCGCCGGGAGCGCTGTGCTGACAGTGGCCGGCAGCGAAGTGGCGGCGACGTCCGACGGAGTCGACGAGGTGGCGTTCCTGCTGCAACCGCGAACCGACGCACCGGCACTTCCGGTCCAACGCGGCGCGTCCGGCGGCGAGCTGTCCCGGGTGATGCTCGGCGTCGAAGTGTGCCTGGCGGGGAGCGATCCGGTGCCGACGATGGTGTTTGATGAGGTCGACGCCGGGGTCGGTGGGCGGGCGGCCGTCGAGGTCGGCCGACGGCTGGCCCGGCTCGCACGCGACCATCAAGTGATCGTCGTTACCCACCTACCACAGGTCGCCGCCTATGCCCACCGGCACGTTGTCGTCGACCGTCCGGTGGCCGGCGTCACCAGCAGCGACGTGCGAATCGTTGCCGGAAAGGACCGAATCGCCGAGATCACCCGGATGCTCGCCGGACGCGATTCGCGGACCGCCCGCGAGCACGCCGCTGAACTGCTCGCCGCGGCGGAAGCGGATACCGCCGAGTGCCTGGTCGAGGCCGATAGCCAACCGACCGGACGAGCGGCACGAAGCCGGTGAATCCATCGTCGTGACCGCGTGGCGCCGGCGCCGCACACAGCGTGCGGTGGCACGATGGAGCACTATGAAGCTGGCAACCCGTAGGCGCAGCCGTGCCGAAACGCCGACAGGCGTCAGCGGCGTCGCGCGTCTCGACCGACGCACGAAGCGATTGGTCGGCCGGCTCAACCCAGGTGACATCGCGATCATCGACCACGTCGATCTGGACCGGGTGGCCGCCGAATCCCTGCTCACCGCCAAGGTGTCGGCCGTGGTGAATGCCCAGCCGAGCATTTCCGGCCGCTATCCAAACCTCGGCCCGGACCTGCTCGTCAGCAACGGCATCCCGCTGCTGGACAACGTGGGCAGCGAGGTATTTGCGGCGATCAAGGAGGGCACCCGGGTCCGGCTGAACGGCGACACGCTGTTTCTCGGTGACCAACCCGTTGCCACCGGCAACATGCAGGACTCCACCTCCGTCGCGACCCAGATGACCGAAGCCAAGGCGGGCATCGCCACCCAGCTCGAGGCGTTCGCCGCGAACACCATGCAGTACATGCAGCGCGAACGCGCGCTGTTGCTCGACGGGGTTGGCGTGCCTGACGTGCGGACGAAGTTCGCCGGCCGGCATGCCCTCGTGGTCGTGCGCGGTAACGACTACAAGCAGGATCTTGCGACGCTGCGCCACTACATCCGCGAGTACAGGCCGGTGCTGGTGGGCGTGGACGGTGGCGCGGACGCGCTGCGTGAGGCTGGCTACCGGCCCGACATGATCGTTGGCGACATGGACTCGGTTTCCGACGAGGTCCTCAGTTCGGGGGCCGAAGTCATCGTTCATGCCTACCCGGACGGCCGGGCGCCGGGATTGGCCCGCGTCCAGGATCTCGGGATCGAGACGGTCACTTTTCCAGCAATGGGCACCAGTGAAGACATCGCCCTGCTGCTCGCCGATGAGAAAGGCGCCGCGCTGATCGTGGCCGTCGGCACGCATGCCACCTTGTTCGAGTTTCTCGACAAAGGCCGCGGGGGAATGGCCTCGACGTTCCTCACCCGGCTGCGGGTCGGTGCCAAACTGGTCGATGCAAAGGGGGTGAGCAGGCTTTACCGCACCCGGATCTCCACGGCTGCGCTGCTGCTGCTCGTGCTCGCCGCGTTCATCGCGATCGGCGCCGCGTTGGCCGTCTCCGAGGCCGGGCGCACCTATCTCGACCTTCTCGGCGACAAGTGGGACCGTTTCATCGATTGGCTGCAGGGACTGTTCTCGTGATCTCTTTCCGCTACCACCTGGTGTCGATCATCGGCATCTTCCTCGCACTCGCGTTGGGGATCGTGGTCGGCACGACTGCGCTCAACGGCCCGATCACCACCGATTTGCGCCATCAGGTCGACGCGTTGAAGAAGGACCGGTCATCCCTCTCGAGCCAGGTGAATAATCTGCGCGACCAAGTTGCCAACGGGCAGAAGTTCGCGGTGACCTTCGGTCCGCAGATCGTCGATGGCCAGCTCGTCGGGCAGAACGCGCTGATCATCGGAATGCCCGGTGCCGACAGCGCCATCAAGGACGGCGTCACCAAACAGGTCATCGCCGCAGGCGGCAAGGTCACTGGACGGCTGCAGATCACCAGCGACTACACCGATCCCAAGCGCGCCGGTGACATCATCGCCCTAACGACCAGCGTGCATCCGATCGGCCTGGTGCTTCCGCCCACCGACGATTCCGGCGCGCAGGGCGGAGCGCTGCTCGCTTACGTCCTGTTAGGCAAGGGCGCCAGTAAGCAGACCGACCTGCAACAAGTGCTGGCTGGCTTTGCCGAACTGCACATGCTCAAGGTCGAGGGCGGCGACAACGTCACCCCCGCCACCATGGTGGTAGTGGTAGCCAGCGGCACTCTGCCGGTCGGGAACGCTGGCGGCAAGACGCAGTTGTCACTGGTCACCGAACTGCAGCGGGCGGGTGGCCACGTCGTGGTCGTCGGCAACCCGCTGTCGGCAACGGCGGGCGGTGCGGTGGCGCTGGTGCGCGGCGATGATGTTGCCAAGACCACCGTCTCGACCGTCGACAATGCCGACTCGGCGGTTGGACAGGTGGCGACAGTGCTCGCTCTGGTCTCGGTCGCGAAGTTTAAGCCCGGCCACTACGGCACCGGCAGCGGCGCGTCCGACCTATTCCCCGAACCTGTCAAGTAGTGCCCGCCGACCCGGCACCCTCCGGGTCGGCGCGCGCATTCCTGCTGGCCGGGGTGGTGGCCGCCGGTGTCGCCCGGCTTGCGGACGCGGTAGCGGCAAGCCGGGTCCGAGGATGGCAGCGCACCAACTTTCGCGGCCGCATCGTGTCCCTGGGCGCCGGTGTCGGCGCCGCGGCCGGCGCGCTCACCGCCGCCTCGCTGCCCGGGCCATACCGTCGCGCCGCGCTGATTGCTGGCGGCGCGGCTGCGCTGGCCGGCGGATACGACGACCTGCTCGCCCCGCACGCCGAGGCGGACGGCGACAAGGGTCTCCGCGGCCACCTTGCCGCCGCCGGGGGACGCCGGCTCAGCGGCGGCGTGGTCAAGGTGGCCGTCGTCGGATCGGCGGCGGTCCTCTCTTCGCGGCTGCTCCCCGGCTCGGGCCGAATCGTGCACCGCGCAGTGAGCGCGACGCTGATCGCTGGCTCGGCGAACCTCCTCAACCTGTTCGACCTGCGGCCCGGCCGGGCTGGCAAACTGGCGACCGGGGCCTCGGCGCTCGGCCTGTTCGGTCCGGCAGCCGGGATCGCCGCCGCCGCCGGTGGGTCCGCCGCGGCGACCTTGCCGGCCGACCTCGGCGAGCGCTCGATGCTCGGCGACATCGGTTCCAACACGCTCGGCGCGATGCTGGGTGTTCGGCTAGCTGCGGGCTCGCCCGGCCTCCGGGGCGCTGCCCTCGTCGTCATCGTCGGGCTGACCACGGCCAGTGAACGGACCAGCTTCAGCAAGGTGATCGACTCGGTGCCGGCCCTGCGGCGGATCGACGAGCTCGGCCGATCCCGAGCGCCCGAGCGCCGTCGGTGAGCGCACCGCTCGGGTCGCGGCTACTGCGGGCGGCCGCGCTGATCGCCTCGATCACCGTCCTGGCGCGGGTGGCCGGCTTCGCCCGGACGATCGTCTTCGGTCGGACGGTTGGATCTGGCTGCGTCGGATCGGTGTACCAAACGGCGAACACGGTGCCCAACATCGTCTTCGACCTGGTCGCAGGCGGGGTGCTGTCAGCCCTGGTCGTCCCGATCCTCGCGCCCTACTTCGCCGCGGGCGATCGAGAGGCCGTGTCGCGGACCGTCTCGGCGCTGCTCGGCTGGGCCATGCTCGTCCTGGTCCCCGCGGCGCTGCTGGTCGCCGTGCTGGCCCGTTCACTCGTGCACGGGCTGCTCGGCGGCGACCAGTGCGCGGGCGCGGTCGCCCTCGGTACCCGGATGCTGCTCGTCTTCGCACCGCAGGTGGTGTTCTACGGTCTGGCCGTAATCATCAGCGGCGCGTTGCAGGCCGCCGAGCGGTTCGCCTGGCCGGCGCTCGCCCCGCTGGTGTCCAGCCTGGTCGTGATCGTTGGTTACCTCTGGTACGGCGCGCTCGCTGGGGCTGGCCGCGACGCCTCGGGGCTGCCACGCGTGGACGAGCTCGTACTGAGCGTCGGAACGACCGCCGGTGTCGTCGTCCTCGCCTGTTGCCAGTTGCCGGCGCTGAGCCGAGCAGGGGTTCGAATCCGGCCGACGTTGCGCCTTCCCGCGGGCCTGGCCCCGGCTGCCCGTCAGGCTGCGCTCGCCGGCACGCTGGTGCTGGGCGCCCAGCAACTGTCGAGCGCGGTCATGATCCGGCTGGCGAACGACGGCACCAGTACAGGCACGGTCGTGGTGACCACCCTGGCCCAGACGGTGTTTCTTTTGCCCTGGGCGGTGCTCGCGATACCGGTGGCGATCTCGGTTTTTCCTCAGCTGGCGGCCGCGTGGGACGCGGGTGAACGTGCGGTCGTCCGGGCGCTGACCGCGCGGTCGACCGCTGCGGTGGCCGGGCTGTCAGCTGTCGGCACTGCCGCGCTGGTGGCGGCCGCTGAGCCTGTCGGCAACGTGCTGCTCGCGCACAATGCCCCGTCGCACGAGGCACTCGCGCCGACGATCGCCGCGTTCGCCGTCGGGTTGATCGGCTGGTCGTTGGTCGCGCTCTTTTCCCGCTGTCTGTATGCCGCCCGAGCGCCGATGCCGGCGGCGTGGGCCCAGGTGGCGGGTCAGCTAGTTGTGGTCGGCGTGGACGTGCTGCTCGCGGTCCTCGTCGCGGCTCGCTGGCGCGCAGTCAGCCTTGCCCTCGGCAACGCCGTCGGCGTCTGGCTGGCCGTGATCATGCTGGCCGTCGTCGCCCGTCGCGCCGGACTGCTCGCCACGCTGCGAACCCCGGCGCTGGACCTCGGGCGGGCTGCGCTGGCCGCTATGGCAGGTGCGGCGACGGGCTGGCTCGTGGGCCGACACGCCGAAGGCCGCGACATCACCGTCTCGGTGGTCTTCGGGTTGGCTGCGGTCGTGGTTGCCGCCTTGGTAACCGGGCTCGCCCTGATTGGTACTGACGGGGCGCTCCGGACGCAACTGCGCGCCCGGCTCGGACCTACCGGATGAGCACCCATCCGTCCGTCTCGCTCGTGCTGGGGACCAGCACCGGCGGCGTCGGGGCGCACGTCGCGTCGCTGGTGCGTGGACTGCTCGCCGACGATTGGCCGGTTACGGTGTGTGGGCCGCACGCCACCGACAAGCTGTTCGGCTTCTCGCGCGCGGGTGCGGTGTTCCGCCCAGTTCAGATCGCCGGTGCGGTGGGCGATCTGCCGGCAGCGATTACCCTGCGGCGCGCGTGCGGCGGGGCCGCGCTCGTGCACGCGCACGGCCTGCGCGCCGCGACGGTGGCGGTGCTCGCGGGCACCCGTCCGCTGGTCGTCACCTGGCACAACGCCATGCTGGCCACCGGACCCAGGCGAGCGCTGCTCACGGCAGGGGAGCGGCTGGTGGCCCGCCGCGCCACGCTGACCCTTGCTGCTTCGGGCGACCTCGCCGATCGGGTCAGACAGCTCGGCGGACGTGACGTCCGGGTAGCGCCGGTGGCCATTGCGTTGGCCGAGCCGACCCGGTCCCCAGAGCAGACGCGCGCCGAGCTCGGCATCGACACCGGCCGTCCGCTGGTCCTGAGCATCGCCCGGCTGCACCCGCAGAAGGGCCTGGACGTGCTGGTCGATGCCGCTGCGCGCTGGACTGGTCTGCAGGCGCAGGTGGTGATCGCCGGCGAGGGGCCGCTGCACGCCGAGCTCGCCGCTCGTGTTGCCGCATCTCGTGCGCCGGTCCGACTGCTCGGGCGACGCACCGACGTCGCGGACCTGCTGGCCGCCGCGGATCTTGTCGTGCTGCCCTCCCGATGGGAGGCGCGCTCGCTGGCCGCCCAAGAGGCGCTATACGCCGGGCGTGCCCTGGTGGCGACGGCTGTGGGCGGTTTGCCTGAGCTGCTCGGAGACGGTGCCCGGCTAGTAAGGCCCGACGATGTCGACGCCCTCGAGGTGGCGGTCCGCGAGCTACTGGCGGACCCCGACGGACGTGCCGCACTCGCCGCGCGCGGTCGCCAGCAGGCAGCCCGCTGGCCGAAGGAGACCGACACCATCGCGCAGGTTGCCGCTGTCTACCGGGAACTGCTCGGCGTGGCGCCCTGAGCGGCTGGGGCCCGGTCATCGCGCTGTTAGGATGGACTTCCGTGGATCGGACGCACACGCCCCAGCCCACCATGCACCTCTTCGTCACCGGCGGCGTCGCGTCGTCCCTTGGCAAGGGCCTCACCGCGAGCAGCCTCGGCAGTCTGCTGAAGGCCCGCGGCTTGCGGGTCACCATGCAGAAGCTCGACCCCTATCTCAACGTCGATCCCGGGACGATGAACCCGTTCCAGCACGGCGAGGTCTTCGTCACCGAGGACGGCGCGGAGACCGATCTTGACATTGGTCATTACGAGCGGTTCCTCGACACCGACCTGGTGGGGTCGGCCAACGTCACCACCGGTCAGATCTACGCGACCGTGATCGCGAAGGAACGGCGCGGGGAGTACCTCGGCGACACGGTCCAGGTCATCCCGCACATCACCAACGAGATCAAACGGCGGATTCGCGCCATGAGCGAACCGGGTCCCGACGGCCGCGCCCCGCACATCGTGATCACCGAGATCGGCGGGACGGTCGGCGACATCGAATCCCTGCCTTTTCTCGAGGCTGCTCGCCAAGTTCGCCACGACGTCGGCCGCGACAACTGCTTCTTCCTGCACGTGTCGCTCGTGCCCTATCTCGCGCCGTCCGGCGAGCTGAAGACGAAACCGACCCAGCACTCGGTGGCCGCGCTGCGCAGCATCGGCATCAGCCCGGACGCGGTGGTGTGCCGCAGCGACCGGGAGATCCCCGACAACGTCAAGCGCAAGATCTCGCTGATGTGCGACGTGGACCCCGAAGCCGTGGTGTCGGCGACCGACGCGCCGAGCATCTACGAGATCCCCAAGGTGCTGCACGCCGAAGGCCTGGACGCCTACGTGGTGCGGCGGCTCGGGTTGCCGTTCCGCGACGTCGACTGGACGGTGTGGGGCGACCTGCTCGAGCGGGTGCACCACCCGCGCCACGAAATCACGATTGCGCTGGTGGGCAAGTATGTCGACCTGCCAGATGCGTACCTCTCGGTGAGCGAGGCGCTGCGTGCCGGCGCGTTCGCACGCCGCGCGCACGTCCGGATCAGCTGGGTCGCCTCCGACAGCTGCGCCACCGCGGCGGGGGCGGCGGCCCAGCTGCACGCCGTCGACGGGGTCGTAATCCCTGGCGGGTTCGGGGTGCGCGGCATCGAGGGCAAGGTCGGGGCGGTGCGCTACGCGCGCGAGCACGGTATCCCGATCCTCGGCTTGTGCCTCGGGCTGCAGTGCATGGTCATCGAGACCGCACGCCACCTCGCGGGCCTGAGCCACGCCAACTCTTCCGAATTCGACCCCGAAACGCCTCATCCCGTCATCGACACGATGGCCGACCAGCTCGAGATCGTTGCTGGCAACGCCGACCTGGGCGGCACGATGCGGCTGGGCGGCTATCCCGCCACCCTCGCGGCCAACACCGTCACGGCGCAGTGCTACGACGCGACCGAGGTGTCCGAGCGGCACCGGCACCGCTACGAGGTCAGCAACGCCTACCGTGAGCGGCTTGAGGCGGCCGGACTGGTCATCTCCGGTACGTCGCCCGACGGCCGGCTGGTCGAGTTCGTCGAACTTCCGCGCGACGTCCACCCGTTCTTCGTAGGTACCCAGGCCCATCCCGAGCTGAAGTCCCGTCCGACCCGCGCCCACCCGCTATTCCGCGGGCTGGTCGAGGCCGCGCTGGCCTACAACGCCGCCGAACGGCTCCCGGTCGAGATCCCCGACCCGGTCGACGTTTCGCCGTTGCCGAACGGCACGAGCACCCCGACTCCCGCAGCCGTGCGATGAGCACCGACCAGTACCGGGTGATCCACTCGACGCAGGTATTCACCGGCCGAGTCATTTCGGTGCGTACCGACGAGCTGCGGATGAGCGACGGCGCGATCGCCACCCGCGAGATCGTCGAGCATCCCGGCGCGGTCGGAGTGGTGGCGCTCGACGAGGACTTCAACCTCGTACTGATCAACCAGTACCGTCACCCGGTGCGCGGCTATCTCGACGAACTGCCCGCGGGCTTGCTGGACGTTGACGGCGAGGATCCCCTTCTCGCCGCCCAGCGGGAGTTGTACGAAGAGGCCGCGCTCGTCGCCGCCGAGTGGAACGTTCTGGTCGACCTTTATACCTCGCCGGGCATCAGCGATGAGGCGATCCGGCTCTACCTGGCCCGCGGGCTCAGCGACGTCGACGCCGCCGAACGGTTCACCCCCGAGCACGAGGAGATCACGTTGACCGTGCGGCGGGTGCCGCTCGCTGAGGCGGGGCAGCGCGCACTGGCCGGTGAGCTGTCCAACGCGTCAGCGGTGGCTGGCGTGTGTGCCGCCCTCGCGGCTCAGGCGGGTGGCTGGACGGCCCTGCGCGCCGCCGACGCGCCGTGGTCAACCGGCCCGGCCGGGCATGCCGGCTAGATGGCTGCCACGGTCGACGCGCCGGCGGGTGTCACGTCGGCAGCTACAGCCCCGGTGGTTCGGGCCTTCCTCGACCACCTGGCCGTCGAGCGCGGGGTCGCCGCCAACACCCTGGCGTCCTATCGCCGCGATTTGCGGCGCTATCAGGACCACCTCGCCGGCCTCGGTTTGGCGTCGATCGGCGACGTCCGCGCGGCCACGATCAGCGCCTTCCTGGCCCACCTGCGCGAGGGTGACGCCGACCACCCGCCCCTGTCGGCGTCCTCGGCGGCGCGCGCAGTGGTCGCCGTCCGCGGGCTGCACCGGTTTGCCTTCCGCGACGGGCTCGTCGCCTACGACGTAGCGCGCGAGGTTCGTCCACCCGCCACTCCGCGGCGACTGCCCAAGGCGATCAGTGTCGACGACGTCGAGCGGTTGCTCGAGGCTGCTGGCTTCGACGCGACACCGCTGGCCGTCCGCGACCGGGCACTGCTGGAACTGCTCTACGCCAGTGGGGCGCGGATTTCCGAGGCCGTCGGTCTCGCGCTCGACGACCTGGACTTGCCCGCCCGCACGGTGCTTCTGTCCGGCAAGGGCGGCAAGCAGCGCCGGGTGCCGCTGGGTTCATACGCCGCCGCGGCGATTGACGCCTACCTCGTTCGGGCCCGCCCCGGGTTGGCCGCGAACGGCCGAGGCACGCCGGCGTTGTTCCTCAACGCGCGCGGCGGTCCGCTGTCGCGCCAGTCGGCCTGGACGGTGCTGCGTGACGCAGCCGAGCGGGCCGGCCTGGCCGCCGGGATCTCGCCGCACACCCTGCGGCATTCCTTCGCCACGCACCTCATGGAAGGCGGCGCCGACGTGCGGGTGGTGCAGGAACTGCTCGGGCACTCCTCGGTGACCACCACCCAGATCTACACGCTGGTCACCGTAGAGGCGCTGCGTGAGGTTTACGCCGCGGCACACCCGCGCGCACTGGGCTGAGAACGGCTCTGCACGGTCGCGGTGGGGTAGCCTCGCCAGGCGACGGGGCGAATAGTGGCAGGGCTGTCGGGCACACGCGCAGGGGGTTCTCCAGCGACATGACGGAGCCGGGACAGGGCACCGCAGCCGAGCGCTCACCGGCCAGCGCCGACGAGCGCAAGGCCGCCGAACGAGGCGAGCTGTTCACCGTCGACGTACCCTCGGCCGATCCGGCGCAGGCTCGTAAGAAGCGCCCGCTGATCAATCCGCCACGCCTGGAACGCCACGGACCGGCGCGGATCATCGCCCTGTGCAACCAGAAGGGCGGCGTCGGCAAGACGACGTCGACAATCAACCTGGGCGCCGCCCTGGCGGAGTTCGGTCGCCGGGTGCTGCTCGTCGATTTCGATCCGCAAGGCGCGCTGTCTGTCGGTCTCGGCATCGCGCCGCACCAGCTCGACCGCACCGCCTACAACCTGCTGATGGAGCGAGACGTCAGCGTCGACGACGTCGTGCTCAAGACCAGCGTGCCCGGCATGGACCTGCTGCCCAGCAATATCGACCTTTCGGCCGCCGAGGTGCAGTTGGTCAACGAGGTGGCGCGCGAGCAGACCCTGAGTCGGGTGCTTGCGCCCGTGGTGGGGGACTACGACTTCGTCCTGATCGACTGTCAGCCGTCTCTCGGACTGCTCACGGTCAACGCGCTGACCGCTGCCCACGGCGTGATCGTGCCGCTGGAATGCGAGTTCTTCAGCCTGCGCGGGGTGGCGCTGCTGATCGACACGATCGAGAAGGTCCGCGAGCGGCTCAATCCACAGCTGCGCCTCGAGGGCATCCTCGCCACCATGTATGACGGTCGCACCCTGCACGGGCGCGAGGTGTTCAGCCGGGTCGTCGAGGCGTTTGGCGACGAGGTATTCGACACCGTCATTGCCCGGACGGTGCGATTCCCCGAGACGACGGTCGCCGGCGAGCCGATCACCAGCTGGGCACCGAACTCGGCCGGGGCGACCGCCTACCGCAACCTCGCGCGCGAGGTGCTCTCGCGATGAGCCCCATGCGACGGCTGCGCGCCGGGTGAGCCACCCGACCGAGGACCTGGACGAGGTCGTCGCCATTGAGGCTGTGGCCACCGAAGCCGGTGCCGGCGAAGACCGAGGCGCGCAGACCGGCTTCCGGATCACCCTTGAAAACTTCGAGGGACCGTTCGACCTGTTGCTCGCATTGATCAGCAGGCGCCGGCTCGACATCACCGAAGTTGCTCTCTCGCAGGTCACCGACGAGTTCATCACCTACCTGGGCTCTGCCGGGGAGTGGGATCTCGGCCAGGCGACCGAGTTCCTCGTCGTTGCCTCCACCTTGCTGGATCTGAAGGCCGCTCGGCTCCTACCCGCCGCCGACGTCGAGGACGAGGAGGACGTGGCCCTGCTCGAGGCACGTGACTTGCTCTTCGCCAGGCTGCTGCAGTACCGCGCGTACAAGCTCGCGGCCGCCTACCTGGGCGAGCTCGAACGCTCGCAGTCCCGCCGTCACGGGCGTGCCGTCGAGCTCGAGCCGCGCTTCGCCGCGCTGCTTCCCGAGGTACTCATCGCCATCAGCCCAACGCGGTTCGCGTCGCTGGCGGCCGCGGCGTCGGTTCCGAAGCCCGTCCCGGTCGTTGCGACCGACCACGTCCACCTCGCACGGGTCAGCGTGAGCGAGCACATGGCGATATTGCGCGAGCGGCTCGGTCGAGCCGGCTCGGCGACGTTTCGCTCGCTCGTGGCCGACTGCGCCTCGACCTTGGAGGTGATCGCGCGGTTCCTCGGCTTGCTCGAGCTCTACCGCGACGGGGTGGTCGTCTTCGACCAGGCCGCCGCGCTGGCCGAGCTGCGGGTGCGCCTCGTGGCTGTAGTCCCACCCACCTGGGTCACCGCAGATAAGCCCCGCGAGGCCGACGAGGAGTACGGATGAACAGCGACGAGCTGGTCGAGCAGGCTGATGGCACCGACGAAGAGCCGATCGTCGAGCCGACGGCGCAGCTGCGGGCCGCGCTCGAGGCGATCCTGTTCGTCGTCGAGGCGCCGGTCGCAGTTTCGTCGCTGGCCTCGGCAATCCAGCGCCCGACTGCCGAGGTCCAGGCCGCCCTGACATCGTTAGCTGCTGACCTCGAGGCGAGGGGCAGCGGACTTGAGCTGCGTCAGGTCGCGGACGGCGTCCGGCTCTACACCCGTCCCGAGCTGGATCAATGGGTAGAGGCGTTCCTACTCGACGGGCAGCGCAACCGGCTCAGCCAGGCCGCCCTCGAGACGCTGGCGGTCGTCGCGTACCGGCAACCGGTCACTCGCTCGCGGATCTCGGCGATCCGGGGAGTGAACGTCGACGGTGTGGTGCGATCGCTGACCAGCCGCGGGCTGATCGTCGAGGTGGGGACCGATCCGGACACAGGGGGCGGGCTGTATCGGACGACCGAGCTGTTCCTGGAGCGGATCGGCCTCGACTCGTTGAACGAGCTACCGTCGCTGGCGCCGTTGTTGCCCGAGCTAAATGGCGTCGACGTCGATGAACTCTGATCTTGATGCCGAGGCCCAGGGTGTGCGCCTGCAGAAGGTCCTCGCGGCGGCGGGCATCGCCTCGCGGCGGGCCAGTGAAACCCTGATCGCTGCGGGCCGCGTCGAGGTGGACGGCGCAGTGGTCACCGGCATGGGCTTGCGGGTCGATCCGGGAACAGCCGTGGTGCGAGTCGACGGCGCGCGGGTGAACGTCCGCGAGGATCTGGTGTACCTGGCCCTGAACAAGCCGCGCGGAGTGCTGAGCGCAATGTCGGACCGCCGCGGCCGCCCGACAGTCGGCGACCTCGTCGCTGATCGGCCGGAGCGGCTGTTCCACGTGGGCCGGCTCGATGTCGACAGCGAGGGACTGTTGCTGCTGACGAACGACGGCGCGCTCGCGCACCGGCTCACCCACCCAGCTTTCGGCGTGATCAAGACCTACTTGGCCGACGTCCCGGGCCCGGTGCGTCGAGACCTTGGCCTGCAGCTGCGAGCAGGTGTCGAGCTTGAGGACGGCAGGGTGGCCGTCGACAATTTTCGGGTGGTGCAGGTCGAAGCCGGCCGCGCGCTGGTCGAGGTTGCGCTGCATGAGGGCCGCAAGCACGTCGTGCGCCGGCTGCTGGCCGAGGTCGGCCACCCGGTGCGACGCCTGGTGCGCACCTCCGTCGGGCCGGTGCAGCTGGGCGGGCAACGGGCCGGCTCGGTACGGCCACTGACCCGCGATGAGCTGGCCGGACTGTACCGGGCCGTCGACGACCAACCCGATCGGCCACAGGGGCGTGCGCGCGCGACGGATCTGCCGTCGTGACCCGGTCCAGCTCGGACGCGGTGATCGCCGTGGACGGGCCGTCCGGCACGGGCAAGTCGACCGTCGCTCGCAAGCTCGCCGCTCGACTGAGGCTGCGCTATCTCGACACCGGCGCGATGTACCGCGCGGCCACCGTGGCGGCCCTCGAGCGCGGCATCGACCCGGCCGATCCGGCGGCGGTCACCGAGGCGGTCCGCCGCGCCCGGATCGAGATCAGCACCGACGCAACCCCGGCGGTGGTTTTGCTGGACGGGCATGACGTCAGCATTGAGATCCGCTCGGCGGCAGTGACCGGGGCCGTCAGTGCGGTGTCGGCGGTAGGCGCGGTGCGGCAGCTTCTGCTCACCCGGCAGCGTGAGCTGATCGGTATTGGCGGCATGGTCGTCGAAGGGCGCGACATCGGCACCGTCGTTTGGCCGCAGGCGCCGGTCAAGGTGTACTTGACGGCCCGGGGGGACGTACGGGCGCGGCGTCGCGCCGACGAGCTCGGCACCGCGCAGCTGCACGCGGTGGCCGCCGACCTGCAGCGGCGCGACGGCCTCGACAGCTCCCGCGAGGCGAGTCCGCTGGCCAAGGCAGCCGACGCCGTCGAGATCGACACCTCGGAGCTGACGGTCGACGAAGTGGTCGATCGACTCGTCGAGCTGGTAGCCGGCCACCGGGCGGCGCGGTGAGTGAGCATCAGACCAAGGGCGTCCCTGGCGACGGCTCGCGGAGCAGGCCGGATGCCGGCCGACCTAGCGCAGGTCGGAGGATGGACGGCATGAACGCTGACGAGGGCGCAGACGGCACCGATATCGCCGACGGCGTCGACGGGGCCGGGCCGGAGGAGCCAGCTACGCCCGTGGTCGCCGTGGTGGGACGGCCCAACGTCGGCAAGTCGACCCTGGTGAACCGCATCCTGGGCCGCCGCGAGGCGGTCGTGCAGGACGTCCCGGGAGTCACCCGTGATCGGATCGCCTACGACGCCATGTGGGGCGGGCGACGCTTCACCCTCGTCGATACGGGTGGCTGGGAGCCCGAGGCAAGGGGGTTACAGGCTCAGGTGTCTGCACAGGCCGAACGGGCCGTTGCCACAGCTGATCTGGTGATCTTCGTCGTCGACGGGCGCACCGGCGCAACCGAGACCGACCTGGTCGTCGCTCGCACCCTGCGCCGTTCGGAGCGCCCCGTGCTGTTGGTTGCCACGAAGGTCGACGACGAGCGGGCCGAACCCGACGCCGCCGAATTGTGGTCGCTCGGCCTCGGCCAGCCGTTCCCGGTAAGCGGCCTGCACGGCCGAGGCAGCGGTGACCTACTGGACGCCGTGCTCGACGCCCTGCCCGACGCTCCGCTCGAAAGCACCGCCGAGGGTGGCCCGCGACGGGTCGCGCTGGTCGGCCGGCCCAACGTCGGCAAGTCCAGCCTGCTGAATCGGATCACCGGCGATGAGCGTTCGGTGGTCCACGAGGTCGCGGGCACCACGATCGACCCGGTCGACAGCCTGGTGGTTCTTGACGGCGAGACCTGGCGTTTCGTCGACACCGCGGGACTGCGCCGCCGGGTGAACCAGGCCGCTGGCATGGAGTACTACGCCAGCCTGCGCACGGCGAGTGCGATCGAGGCTGCCGAGGTGGCCGTCGTGCTCCTCGACGCGTCCGAACCGCTTAGCGAGCAGGACCAGAGGGTCATCGCGACGGTTATCGACGCCGGCCGAGCACTAGTGCTGGCCTTCAACAAGTGGGATCTGATCGACGAGGACCGTAGAGAGCGGCTCGAACGCGAGATCTCTCGAGACCTCGCGCGCGTCCAGTGGGCGCCGCGAGTCAACGTCTCGGCGAAGACGGGACGAGCCGTCGAGCGGCTGGCCACCGGCCTGCGTACCAGCCTCGCGTCCTGGGACCGGCGGATCTCCACCGGGCGGCTGAACGCCTGGCTCACCGTGCTGGTCGCCGCCACGCCACCACCGGCCCGCGGCGGAAAGGCACCCAGGGTGCTGTTCGCGACCCAGGCCGACAGCAGGCCGCCCCGGTTCGTGCTGTTCGCGACAGGCTTCCTCGAGGCCGGTTACCGACGCTTTATCGAACGCCGGCTGCGGGAGGACTTCGACTTCACCGGCACACCGATCGAGATTTCGGTGCGGGTCCGTGAGCGCCGAACCCTTAGCCGCTGAACCGCTGCGCTAACCTAGCTGCGGCGAGTGGGTGCCTGCGGGCAGCCGGCCGCGGGCTGTGGCGCAGCTTGGTAGCGCACTTGACTGGGGGTCAAGGGGTCGCAGGTTCAAATCCTGTCAGCCCGACGTAGCGATGTCCTCTTCGCAGCGGGCGACCCCGCACACACCGATGCGCAATCGGGT
>JBDUCV010000041.1:0-21247 GCA_040003255.1 Actinomycetota bacterium | reverse complement strand
CCCGCCCCGACCACGAGTGGTAGCGGCCTCAACTGGGATGCGGTCGCTGCCTGCGAGTCCGGCGGCAACTGGTCGGCCAACACCGGAAACGGCTACTACGGCGGCCTGCAATTCGATTCCGGAACGTGGCTGGCAAACGGCGGCGGCGCCTACGCGTCGCGTGCCGACCTGGCCACCCGGGAGCAGCAGATCGCCGTCGCGACCAGCCTGTACAACCGAGCCGGCTCAAGCCCGTGGCCGGTCTGCGGCAGCAATCTGTGAGTGGGGAATCGCCCGACACGGCCGGGCGGCCCTAGCCGTCGGTCACCGGGCACGTTACTGTCCCGTGATCTGACTGCACGGGGTAATCATGATCAATGAACTGAAATCGGAGCTTTTCTGTGCGTCGAAGCTTTAGGTACGGCCTATATGGGGTCGTGCTCGCAGGAGTGGTGGGCGGTAGCGTCGCCTGGGCCAACGTCGATAAGACGGTGACCCTCCGCGTCGATGGCGAGTCCAACAAGATCCACACCGTTGCAAGCACCGTAAAGGGCGTCCTCGGCGACGCCGGCTACCAGGTCGGTGGCCACGACATCGTGGCGCCGGCGGTCACTGCCCCGGTCAGTGACGGCGCTCAGGTCGTGCTCAAGCGCGGCCGGCTGCTTCACCTGGTCGTCGACGGCAAGAAGGTCGACATCTGGACGACGGCGGCCAGTGTTGACGAAGCGCTGAACCAACTTGGTTACTCGACGGCCGACTTCAGCTCGGTGTCCCGCGATAGGCGTCTGCCGCTGTCGCCGACCGATCTGGAGCTGCGCACCCCGAAGTCGGTGTCGGTCGTCGCCGACGGCAAGACCCGGTCGGTGATTACCACCGACGCCACCGTCGCGCAGGTGCTCCGCGACCTGCGGATCACGGTGGGCGCCAAGGACCGGCTCAGCGTGGCGGCGACCTCCGCGCCGGTGAGCAGGCAGCGGATCGTGCTGCAGCGGGTCAAGGAGGTGCGTGTCGTCGAGCAGAAGGTGCTGCCCTTCGCGACTATCAAGCAGAACGACCCGAACGCATACCAGGGCACGACCACGGTCGTCACCGAGGGCAAGGCTGGTGTCGCCAAGGTGACCTGGGCGGTCGTCTATGTCGACGGCAAGGTCGCTGGCAGGGTTGCAGTGGGCACCACGGTGCTCACCCCCGCGGTCGCAAAGCTCATCAAGGTCGGCACCAAGGCGCTCCCCGACTCGTCGACGTACGCTGGCTCGATTTCCGTCGACCCGAACACCGCGCAGGGCATCGCCAAGTCGATGCTTGCCCAGCGCGGCTGGGGTGATGACCAGTTCTCCTGCCTGCTGCAGATTTGGAACCGCGAGAGCGGCTGGCGGGTCGATGCACAGAACGCCAGCAGCGGCGCGTACGGAATCCCGCAGGCGCTGCCCGGCAGCAAGATGGCGACCGTGGCCGCCGACTGGCAGACCAACCCCGCCACCCAGATCACGTGGGGCCTGGGCTACATCTCCGGGCGCTACGGAACCCCGTGCGGCGCGTGGGACTTCTGGCAGGCCCACAACTGGTACTGAGCACGTCCCGATTGGACTACTAGGGTCTCGGCCGTGGCTGAGCAGCGCGACATCCGGCTGCTCGGCCCGGCCGAGATCCGTTTTCTCGCCGCTGAACTTGGGATCCGGCCCACCAAGACACTGGGCCAGAATTTTCTGCACGACGCGAACACGATCCGGCGCATCGTCCGGACGGCCGAGCTGGCGCCCGACGACGTGGTGCTCGAGGTAGGCCCTGGCTTAGGGTCGCTGACCCTCGGCTTGCTCAGCGAGGGCATTGCGGTGACCGCCATCGAGGTGGATCCACTCCTCGCGGGCTCCTTGGCGGCCACGGTGGCAGCGCACGGCGCTGGCGCGCCGAACCTCGTGGTTGTCGAGGCAGACGCGCTGCGGGTTCGTGACCTGCCGGGTCCGGTGCCGACCGCCCTGGTGGCCAACCTGCCCTACAACATCGCGGTGCCTGTCGTCCTGCACCTGCTCGAGGCGGTGCCCTCGCTGCGCACCGGGCTGATCCTGGTGCAGGCCGAGGTGGCGGATCGGCTCACCGCCCCGCCCGGGTCGCGGACCTACGGGGTACCCAGCGTCAAGATCGCCTGGTACGCCGACGCGTCGCCCGCCGGGGCGGTTTCCAGGTCCGTCTTCTGGCCGGTGCCCAACGTCGACTCCGGCCTGGTTCGGCTGGTCCGGCATCCGCCGCCAACGCTGGGGCCAGGCATGACCCGCGCAAACGTCTTCAGGGTGATCGACGCGGCTTTTGCGCAACGCCGCAAGATGCTGCGCTCCGCCCTCGCCGGGTGGGCGGGTTCGCCGGCCGCCGCCGTTCGTGTCTTGCAGCGCGCCGACGTCGACCCGACGGCGCGGGGGGAGACGCTGGACGTGGCCGCCTTCGCCCGCATCGCGGGCGCGCGCCGAATTGCTGGCTGATCGCCAGCGCGCACTGGCAGGATCGCTGCATGATAGGACGGCTGCATCACGTGGTCATTGACTGCCCCGACCCTGCGGCGTTGGCCGCGTTCTACAGCGAGCTGACCGGTCTGCCGGTGGTCTACAACGCCGATGACTGGGTGGTGCTCGGGGCCGCGGAGAACACCTCGGGCATCGCCTTCCAGCTCGCGCCGGACCTGCAACCACCTCAGTGGCCCGACCCCGACCATCCGCAGCAGTTCCACCTCGATGTGATGGTCGACGACCTGGACGCCGCCGCAGCGAGGGTCTTGGCATCGGGCGCCCGTGAGATCTTGACCGGCAACAGCCGGCGCATCTTCGCCGACCCGGCGGGACACCCGTTCTGCCTAATCAATCGCCCGGAATGGGCTACGCCGATCGGCACCTAGGAGCGCCGGGCTCGGCGGTTAGCGGTACCGCGCTCGGCGGCTAGCTGCGGCCGTCGAACAGGCTGGTGACCGACCCGTCCTGGAAGACCTCCCGGATCGCCCGGGCGATCATCGGCGCGATCGACAGCACGGTCAGCTTGTCGAAGTCCTGTTCGGGTCGGATCGGCAACGTGTTGGTGACGATGACCTCGGTAACCCGGCTGTTCTTGAGGCGATCGGTGGCCGGGGGGGTCAGTTCGCCGTGTGTGGCCGCGATGATGACCTCGGCGGCGCCGGCATCGAACAGAAGATCCGCGGCCTTGGTGATGGTGCCCCCCGTCGCGATCATGTCGTCGATCAACAGGCAGGTCCGATCAGCCACCTCGCCGACCACCCGGTTGGCGATCACCTGGTTGGCGACATTCGGGTCACGTGTCTTGTGCACGAAGGCGATCGGACGTCCACCGAGCTGGTCGGCCCATTGCTCGGCGACCCGTACCCGTCCGGTGTCGGGCGAGACGACGGTGAGGTCGTCGACTGGGTACTTCTCGATGACGTAGCGCGCAAGCAGCGGCAGCGCGAAAAGATGGTCGACCGGGCCGTCGAAGAAGCCCTGGATCTGCGCGGTGTGCAGGTCGATCGCCATCAGCCGGTCGGCGCCCGCGGTCTTGAACAGGTCGGCCATCAACCTCGCCGAGATCGGTTCGCGGCCGCGATGTTTCTTGTCCTGCCGCGCGTACGGATAGAACGGGGTGACGACGGTGATGCGCTTGGCCGACGCCCGCTTGAGTGCGTCGATGAGGATCAGCGTCTCCATGATCCAGTGGTTGATCGGCGTTGTGTAGGACTGGATCACGAACGCGTCGCATCCGCGTACCGACTCGTCGGGCTTGATGAACGTCTCGCCGTTCGCGAACTCGCGTGCCGTGGTGGGGGTGATGGTCGCGCCGATTTCGGCGGCGATTTCGTCGGCCAGCTCCGGATAGGCGCGGCCGGAGAAAAGCATCAGGCTCTTACGTCCAGCAACTTGGATCACACTCACGCTGGATCCTCGTTCCCACTCGGCGGTGTGGACTCGGCGGCCTGCTCCTCGGCGCGTTCTGCGACGGTGGCGGCGGCACTGCCCGGACGCCGCTTTAGTACCCAGCCTGGCACGTTTCGTTGCCGCGCGCGCCCTATCGCCAGCGCCCCTGGCGGGACGTCCTCAGTGACCACCGTGCCGGCCGCGGTGTAGGCGCCGTCACCGACGTGCACGGGGGCGACGAGCATGTTGTCGGCGCCAATGCTTACGTGGCTGCCGACACTCGACCGGTGCTTGGCGACGCCGTCGTAGTTGACGAACACCGTTGCGGCGCCGATATTGCTGTGCTCGCCGATGCTCGCGTCGCCGACGTAGGTCAGGTGCGGCACTTTGGCGCCTGCCCCGATCTCGCTCGCCTTGATCTCGACGTACGCGCCGACATGGACGCCGTCGGCGAGCGCGGCGCCTGGGCGCAAGTAGGCGAACGGCCCGATCGTCGCGTCGGTGCCGATCCTCGCGCCGCGGCACACCGCCCGTTCGATGACGGTGCGTTCGCCGACGGTGGTGTCGACCAGGGTGGTCTGCGGGCCGATGGTCGCTCCCGACCCCACCACCGTGGAGCCGTGCAGATCGACGGACGGCAGCAGCGTCACGTCCGGCGCGAGCTGGACATCGGCGTCAACCCAGGTGGTGAGCGGGTCGACGACCGTGACGCCCGCGCGCATGTGCGCCTCGAGCAGTCGGGTGTTGTAGGCGCGGTGCGCCGCCGCGAGCTGGACCCGGTCGTTGACGCCCGCGGTCTCGGCGGCCGGCGCCGACACCGCACCCACGACGTGACCGTCGGCGGCCAGGATCGCCACCACGTCGGGCAGGTACTCCTCGCCCTGGGCGTTGTCGGTCGACAACCTGTCCAGCGCGCCGCGCAACAGCGCGAGATCGAAGGCATACGCGCCGGCGGCGATCTCGGTGATCGCGAGCTCGGCCGGGTTGGCGTCTTTCTGTTCGACCACTTGGCGGACGGCGTCACCGTCGCGGATCACCCGTCCATAGCCGGTCGGATGGTCGACGACGCTGGTGAGCAGGGTGGCGGCGGCGCCGGAGGATGTGTGCTGCCCCAGCAGTGCCAGCAGCGTGTTCGGCTGCAGCAGCGGGGTGTCGGCGGGCAGCACAACAACGGTGCCGCCCGGCGTGGGTATCGATTCGACGGCGAGCCGGACCGCGTGCCCGGTACCGCGCTGCTTGTCCTGCACGATGACGGTGACCGGCGGCCCGGAGCCGGCCAGGTGGGCGACCACCTCGTCGCGGCGATGCCCGACCACCACAAGGGTGTCTACGGGATCCAGCGCCGCGGTCGCCGCGAGGACATGTCCGAGCAACGAGCGGCCGGCGAACCCGTGCAGCACCTTGGGCAGCGCCGCTGATCGCATCCGGGTACCTTCGCCCGCGGCGAGAACGACCACGGCGGCCGGGCGCTCGCTCAGCATTGGCCGGTGCGCCGCGGTCCTCGCGCCATGGGCGCTGCGATGCTCGCTCACACGGGCCTCTCCACGGGCGGGCAGGGAGCTGGGGGACTCGGACTCGAACCGAGACTGCACGGCTCCAAAGGCCGGCGGGCTGCCGATTACCCCATCCCCCATCGGGACGGTGGACAGCCTACCGAGCAGGCGCCGGCGCGGCCGTCGTGGCGACCTACGTGGCCGTAGGTTACGCTGCCGTAACAACGCTGCTCGCCCCGCGGAAGGTTCGCCTGTGACCATGCTCGACGACGCACCACGCATCGCCGCGAACGCGCCGAAGCCGATCTTCGAGGGCACCAAGAAGCGCGGCGAGCAGGTGATGCTCTACGTCTTTGTGACGATCCCGTTCCTCGCGGTCCTCGCCGCCGTTCCCGTCGCCTGGGGCTGGGGACTCTCCTGGACCGATGTGGGTTTGGCCACCGCGTTCTACTTCATGACCGGTTTCGGGGTGACGGTCGGCTATCACCGACTGTTCACGCATGGGTCGTTCAAAGCCAACCGGCCGTTGCGTGCGGCGCTAGCGATCGCGGGGAGCATGGCGGTCGAGGGCCCGGTGATCCGCTGGGTCGCCGATCATCGCCGCCATCACGCATTCAGCGATCGGGAGGGTGATCCGCACTCCCCGTGGCGCTACGGCGAGACAACGGGCGCGCTGCTCAAGGGGCTGGCGTTCGCGCATATCGGCTGGCTGTTCGACGTCGAGCAAACCAACCGCGAGAAGTTCACCCCGGATTTGCTGCAGGACCGGGACATCGCCCGGATCGACCGGGCGTTCCCCGCCCTCGTGGTCGTGTCGGTGTTCGGTCCGGCGCTGCTTGGTGGCTTGATCACTTGGTCTTGGACGGGGGCCCTGAGCGCATTCTTCTGGGCGTCACTGGTGCGGATCTGTCTACTGCACCACGTCACCTGGTCGATCAACTCGATCTGCCACACGATCGGCGACCGTCCGTTCGTATCGCGCGACAAGAGCGCCAACTTCTGGCCGCTCGCGATCTTGAGTTTCGGCGAGAGCTGGCACAACATGCACCATGCCGATCCCACCGCCGCCCGCCATGGCGTGCTGCGCGGTCAACTGGACAGTTCGGCCCGGGTGATCTGGCTGTTCGAAAAGGCGGGCTGGGCTACCGAGGTGCGCTGGCCCAAGCCCGAGCGGCTGCAGAAACTACGCGCCGGTTAGGTCACTTTGGCGTTCACCCGACCATGGGCCGGGTCGAGATACGTTTCGGCGGTGAGCACGTCGGACAGTACGTCCATGGCGTCCCACACATCGACGAAACGAACGTAGAGCGGCGCCACCCCGAGCCGCAGTAGGTCGGGCTCGCGGAAGTCCCCGATCACGCCTCGGGCGATCAGCGCGCGGCAGACGCGGTAGGCCTCCGGCAACCGCAGTGCGACCTGCGAGCCTCGGCGCGCCGACTCTCGCGGCGTCACCACGTCGATTCCGAGCGCGTCGGCGCGGGCGATGAGCAGATCAGTGAGGGCGATTGAGGTCGACCGCACCTCGTCGAGGGATACGTCGGTCCAGATGTCCAGGGCGGCGTTGAGCGCGAGCATCGACAACACCGGGTGGGTCCCCACCCGCGCCCGTTCGATCCCGGCCGCTGCGGCGTACTCGCTCACCATGGCAAACGGGTCCCGGTGGCCGGTCCAGCCGGTCAGCGGCAGGTCGGCAGCGTGCTGATGGCGCTTCGGCAGGTAGATCCACGCGGGCGCACCCGGGCCGCCGTTGAGGTACTTATAGCTGCAGCCGACGGCGGCGTCGGCCTGCAACCCGTCCAGGTCGAACGGCAACGCCCCGGCGGCGTGTGCAAGGTCCCAGACGATGACTGCTCCGGCCCGGTGCGCGTCGGCGCTGATCGCCCTGGCGTCCCACAGCTCGCCGGTGCGATAGTCGACGGCGCTGAACGCCACCACCGCGACGTCCTCGTCGGCGCGGAAGTCGGCGGGCGACACCCGGCTGACGCGTAAGCCGAGCAGCCGGCCGACCGAGTCGGCGATGTACTGATCGGTGGGAAAGTTGGCACCGTCGGTAACGAGTACAGCGCGCCCCGGCCGCAGCCGCGCCGCCGCGACGAGCGCTTGGAAAAGCTGCACGCTGGTGGAGTCCCCGCACAGCACCTGACCCGGGGCGGCGCCGATGAGTGCGCCGATGCGATCGCCGACCCGGCCAGGCAGCGTCCACCACTCGTTGGCGTTCCAGGACGTGATCAGGTCCGTTCCCCACTGCCGTTCGACGGCATCACTCATTGCCGCGACGACCGGCCGCGGCAGCGCGCCGAGGGAGTTACCGTCGAGGTAGATCACCCCGTCCGGCATCGCGAAGCGGTCACGAACCGCCCGAAGCGGGTTGGCGGCATCGGCGCGCTCGGCGGCAGCTCGGCTGGTAATTGGGGCAGACATGGCCCCATCATGGTGACCCCGGCGCCGGCAGGCGATGATGGTCCCACGATGACCGATAACGAGGCGCGTCCGCGGATTCGGATGACCGGCAAGGAACGGCGCGAGCAACTTCTCAACGTGGGCCGGTCATTGTTCGCCGAGAAGGGCTATGAGGCGACCTCCATCGAGGAGATCGCCGCCCGCGCCGGGGTGAGCAAGCCGGTGGTCTACGAGCACTTCGGCGGCAAGGAAGGTCTGTATGCGGTTGTCGTTGACCGGGAAATGCAGTCGCTGCTGAACCGCATTGCATCCGCATTGACGGCGGGGCATGCTCGGCAGCTGGTCGAGCAGGCCGCGCTCGCGTTGCTGACCTACATCGAGGACGAGACGGACGGGTTCCGGGTGCTTACCCGCGACTCTCCGGTCGCATCAGGGGCTGGCACCTTCTCGACGTTGCTCAACGACATCGCCAGCCAGGTTGAGTACATCCTGGCGCGGGAGTTCTCCCAGCGGCGCCTCAACGACAAGCTCGCGGGCATGTACGCGCAGATGCTGGTGGGCATGGTGGCGCTCACCGGGCAGTGGTGGCTCGAAGTGCGCAAACCGAAGCGTGAAGAGGTGGCGGCGCACCTAGTCAACCTCGGCTGGAACGGGCTGCGGGGGCTCGAGCCCAAGCCCAGCCTCTCGATCGACCCCGGCCGCCGCTGAGCGGTTGCTCCCCGCGTGAGCGTCGGCCCGCAGGCTTCGGAAGCGGCCTTGTCGGATCAGTCGGCTAGTTCCAGCCACGCGTGCTCGGCCTCTTGGCGCGCGGCGACCACGTCGCGCAGTTCGGCATCCAGTTCGGCGACTTGGGCGTAGTCCGTGGCATGGTCGGCGAGCTGGGCGTGCAGCGCGGTTTCGCGACGTTCCAGGGTCGCGATCCGTCGCTCCAACCGGGTGAGCTCCCTACGGGCCGCCCGCGGATCGACGTTTCGCTGACGAGTGGTCCGCCGACCCGCGGCAGCAACGGCCACCCGCCGGGCCAAGTAGTCCTCCACGCCGCCTGGCAATGCGGCCACCGACCCGTCGCCCATCAGCGCCACTGTCGAGTCACACACTCGCTCGATCAGGTAGCGGTCGTGGCTTACCACCACGAGTGTCCCGGCCCACGAGTCGAGCAGGTCCTCGAGCGCCGCGAGCGTGTCGGTGTCCAAATCGTTCGTCGGCTCGTCGAGCAGCAGCACGTTCGGACGGGTGAGCAGCAGGCGCAGCAGCTGCAGACGCCGGCGCTCGCCACCTGACAGGTCGGCCACCGGCGTCCACTGCCGGTCGTTCGCGAACCCGAACCGTTCCGCCAGCTGGGTGGCCGATAGCTCGACGCCGTCCAGCTCGGCGGTGGTGCTGACTTGTTGCACCGCCTCGATCACCCGCAGCTCGTCGGGCAGCTCGGTGACCTCCTGCGGCAGATGCCCGGCGTGCACGGTCTGCCCGATGCGTACTTGCCCGCTCGTCGGCTCGAGCTCGCCCGCGAGCAGCCGCAGCAGGTGCGTCTTGCCCGACCCGTTCACGCCGATCACGCCGATCCGGTCGCCCGGCCCGACGTGCCAGGTGACGTCACGCAGCAGGTCGCGGTCGCCGACCCGGACGGTGACGTCCTCAAGGTCCGCGACGCTTCGCCCCAACCGGCGCTGAGCGAGCGCGCGTAGCTCCGTGGTCGACCGGGGCGGCGGCACGTCGGCGATCAACGCCTCGGCGGCATCGATGCGAAAGCGCGGCTTGGACGTCCGTGCGGGGGGTCCGCGGCGCAACCACGCGAGTTCCTTGCTCAGCAGGTTCTGTCGCCGCGCCTCGCTCGCGTCTGCCTGCCGGGCCCGCTCGGCCCGGGCGAGGACGTAGGCGGCGTAGCCGCCGTCGAACTGGCGCACCGCCCCATCGCCCACCTCCCACGTCCGCGAGCACACCGCGTCGAGAAACCACCGATCGTGGGTCACGACGACCAGGGCGCCCGGTCGGTCGGCCAAGTAATGCGCCAACCAGGTGATCGCCTCGACGTCGAGGTGGTTGGTGGGCTCGTCGAGGACGAGCAGGTCAGCCTGCTGGACAAGCGCGGCGGCGAGCACGACCCGGCGCCGCTCGCCGCCCGACAGTCGCCGCACCGGCGAATCGAGCCCAAGCGCTGCCAGCCCGAGTCCGGCGAGGATGTGCCGGATCTGTGCGTCGCCGGCCCATTCGTGGGTAGCGGCGTCGCCGACGACGACGTCCCGCACGCTTGCACCAACCGGGGGGTCGGCGCGCTGACGTACCGCGGCGACCTGGACGCCGCCGGTGCAAGTCACCCGGCCGGTATCGGGCACCTCGTCGCCCGTCACTAGTCGCAGCAGAGTCGTCTTGCCGCCACCGTTGCGTCCCACGACGCCGATCCGCTCTCCAGCGGCTACACCCAGCGACACCCCGGCAAAGACTCTCGTCGTGCCGTAGGACTTGCCGACCGACTCGAGGTTGACCAGGTTGACGGCCATCAGCGCACGACCCGAGCCCCGGGCACCGGACCGGTCACCACCCGCGTGGTCCGGCACACGCCGTCGGCGGCCAAGGCCGCGGCCAGCGCGGTGGCTGACCGCTCGCCGGCGGCCAAGAAGACGCACGACGGCCCGGACCCGGACACGATGCCGGCGAGTGCGCCCAATTCGCGGCCAGCTGCCATCGTCCGACGCAGCGAGGGGGCGAGGGCTAACACGGCCGACTGCAGGTCATTTGCCAGCGTCGGCGCCAGCCGATGCGGATCGCCGGACCGCAGCGCGTCCAACACCGCATCCGGCGCCCCGACCGCCCTCGGGGCGCGTCCCACACCCCGCTGACGGTCCAGTTCGCGATATGCATCGCCCGCCGCGATTCCGTGATCGGCGAGCGCCACCACCCAGTGGAACCTTCCGGTCGAGAGCACGGGGCTCAGCACCTCGCCGCGTCCTGTGCCGAGCGCGGTGCCGCCGACCAATGGAAACGCGACGTCGCTGCCCAGCTGGGCGGCGAGCCCCACGAGTTCCTCCCGCGTCGTCCCGGTCCGCCACAGTTGGGCGCAGGCGACGAGTGCCGCCGCGGCGTCGGCCGACCCGCCGGCCATCCCGCCGGCGACAGGGATCGCTTTGGTGATCTCCAGTCGGACGTCCGGGGCGACCTGCGCGTGATCGGCCAGCAGAGTGGCCGCCTGCCAGGCCAGGTTGCGCCCGTCCAACGGCACGGCGTCGGCGCCTTCACCGCGTACCGCGATCTCCAGGCCAGGCCAGGGGGTCGCGACGACCTCGTCGATGAGATCGACGGCATGGAACACCGTGACAAGGTCGTGGTAGCCGTCGCGCCGGTGCCGACCCACGCCGAGGTGAAGGTTGATCTTGGCGGGAACCCGGACCCGAACCTTGGACGGATCGGGTGACTGCATCGGCCCGATGCTAGGCCCTGCATCCCGCGCCGCGGATTAGCCCGATTTCGCTAGCCGGCTCTGCCCCCGGTACTCTGACCAGGTTGCCCCGGCGAGGGAGCTCCGCCTCATGGGGCGGGGTGTCCGTCATCGACGCGGTGTCGGCCCACCGGCTCGCGTTCGTGCCGGGGCGGCACCGCCGAATACGTTCACCAGCTGAGGAGCACCCACCGTGGCCGAGGTCCGTCTGTCCGCTGAATCACGCACCGAGTTCGGCAAGGGCGGCGCCCGCCGCACCCGCCGGGCCGGCAAGATCCCCGCCGTGATCTACGGCCATGGCGCCGAGCCCCGCCACGTGTCTCTGCTCGCACGCGAGTTCGGGCACGCGATCAAGCACGGCGGGGCGAACGTTCTACTCACCCTCGATGTCGAGGGCGGCGACCAGCTCGCGATCCCGAAGGCGATCCAGCGGCACCCGATCAAGGGCATCTACGAGCACGTCGACCTGCTCGCGGTTCGTCGCGGCGAGAAGGTCACCATCGACGTTCCGCTCACGATCGTTGGCGAGATTGCCATCGACGGCCTGCTCGCGCAAGAGAGCGCCACGGTCAGCGTCGAGGCCGAAGCGACGCACCTACCCACCTCGATCGAGGTCAGCGTCCAAGGTCTCGAAATCGGCGCGCACGTTACCGCCGCCGATCTCGTCCTGCCGGCCGGCTCAACATTGGTCACCGACCCCGAGCAGATGCTGCTCGTCATCCAGGAGGCCCCGACGGCCGAGCAGATGGAGGCCGAGATGGCGATTGCGGCCGAGGAGCTCGGCATCGTCGAGGACAAGCCAGCCGATGCCGAGGCCGAGACCGAGACCGAGGCCGAGACGAAGGACGGCGACTCGACCGAGTAGCCGCGTGTCCGACGAGCGTCTGCTGGTCGTCGGCCTCGGCAACCCCGGGCCGCGCTATGCCGCCACCCGGCACAACGCAGGGTTCGCGGTGCTCGACCTACTCGGCGACCGGGCGGGCGGCCGGTTCAAGGCGCACCGCAGCCGTTGCGAGGTGATCGAGGCACGACTGGCCGGTCAGCCAGTGGTGCTCGCCAAGCCGCTGTCGTTCATGAACGAATCGGGTGGCCCGGTGAGCGCCGCGGTGCGGTTCTTCAAGGTGGCTGCGCAGCGGATCACCGTCGTGCACGACGACCTCGATCTCGACTTCGGGGTGCTGCGGCTCAAGCACGGCGGCGGTAACGGCGGGCACAACGGGCTGCGATCAGTGACAGCGGCGCTGGGCACCCCCGACTACACCCGCGTGCGCTTCGGGATCGGCCGGCCGCCGGGCCGGCAGGACCCGGCCGACTACGTCCTGCGTGAGTTCACTGTCGTCGAGCGGCCGGAGCTGCCATTCCTGATCGACCGAGCCGCCGACGCCGTCGAGATGCTGATCACCGAGGGACTGGAAGCGACCCAGAACGCCTACCACTGAGGGTCAAACCAAGGTCAGGCCAGCATGTTTCGCCTCGTGGTCGAGCAGCCAGCGCTTGGCGTCGATCCCGCCGCCATAGCCGGTGAGCGAGCCGTCGGCACCGACGACGCGGTGGCACGGCACGACGATCGGGATCGGGTTCTGCGCGTTCGCCAGTCCGACCGCCCGAGCCGACCCGGGCGCCCCGATGCTCGCTGCCGTCTTTCCGTAACTGGTGGTCTGGCCGTAGGGGATCTCGCGCAGTGCCTGCCAGACGCGATGCTGGAACGTCGAGCCCGCTGGGTGCAGCGTCAAATCGAAGTCCTGGCGGGTGCCGGCGAAGTACTCGTCGAGCTGGCTGCGGACGTCGTCGAAACCCGTGTGGTCGCGCTGCCACGACGGATCGACCCGACGTGGGTGCCTGCCCGTGGGTAGGTAAAGGCCGGTGATGCCGCCCTCGTCACGCGTGACGAGCAGGTCGCCGAGCGGTGATTCGATGAAGGTGTAGCTGATCATGCTTTCCTCCGGTCAGTGCAGGGTCGCCCATAGGTGATGCGTGGCGTAGGAGCGCCACGGTGCCCAGTCAGGCCGTCCGTTTGATATCTCGATCTCGAGGCTTCTTGCCGCGTTGCGCACGCCCAGGTCGTCGACGAGAGCGACGTCTGGATCGCTGAGCGCACGCATCCGCAGGTAATCCGCCGTCCACGGTCCGACGCCAGGTAGCGCGAGCAGCGTCGCGCGGGTGGCGTCGCGGTCGGCGCCCGGATCGAGCACTAGCTCACCGGACGTCATCGCGGCGGCGACCGCATGCAGGGTGGCCGCCCGCCGACGGGGCATCGGCAGGTCCTGCGGGTCGGCGGCGGCGAACTCCTCGGCGGTGGGGAAGCAGCGCCACGGCTCGCCGTCGAATGCCACGGTGCCCCAGGTCGCGGTGAGCCGGCCGAGAATCGTCCGCGCGCCACGTACCGAGATCTGCTGCCCGACAATCGCCCGAACCGCCATCTCGAACCCGTCGACGGAACCCGGCGAGCGCAGTCCCGGCCGTTTGTGCACGAGCGCAGCGAGCTGCGCATCGTCGCCCAGCACGGCATCGACAGCCGTCGGATCGGCGTCCAGGTCGAGCAGCCGGCGCAGCCGGGCCACGCCGGCGGTCAGGTCTCGTTGATCGCCGAGCCGCAGCCGGCAATGGACGAAGCCGGCGGCCCCGCGTTCGAGTTCGGCCAGCGCCGCGCCGCCCGGCAACGCGAGGACCCGGCGCAACGAGGTCCCGTCATAGCTCTCGACGCCGGGGATGGCCCTGGCGCCGAGGAAGTCCAGGGTTGCCGTGACGTCCATCGGCTCGCGGTATGGAAGCCGGAGCACGAGCACGCCAGGCACTGGCGACGACGCGGTGCGCCGGGCGCCGCGCAGGGTCGACGGGGTGGCGGCGAATACCTCGCGGACGGTCTCGTTGAACTGGCGCACGCTGGCGAACCCGGCTGCGAACGCGACATCGGTAACCGGCAGGTCGGTGGTCTCGAGCAGGATTCGCGCGGTCTGCGCGCGCTGAGCTCGGGCGAGCGCCAGCGGCCCGGCCCCGACCTCGGCGACCAGCGCGCGATGGATTTGCCGCTCGGAGTAGCCGAGTCGCCGAGCCAACCCTGGGACGCCCTCGCGGTCGATCACACCGTCGGCGACCAGTCGCAGCGCCCGACCAGCCAGATCGCCGCGCACGTCCCAGTCCGGCGATCCGGGAGAGGCGTCTGGTCGGCACCGCTTGCACGCCCGGTAGCCCGCTCGTTGTGCTGCCGCGGCGCTCGGATGGAACGTCACGTTGGCCCGCCGTGGCGTGATCGCCGGGCAGGACGGCCGGCAGTAGATACCCGTGGTACGCACGGCGGTGTAGAACCAGCCGTCGAACCTCGAGTCTCGACCCTGCACCGCTCGGTAGCAGGTGTCGGCGTCCGGGAGCATCACGTGACTCAGTCTGCACCGCACCCCGGACAACGACTGGCGGTTTTCGGACGGCAGGCTCCAAACCGCATGGGTTACCGCGACTGCCGCTGCGGTTTGCGCGGCGAGGATCCGTGGCGCGACGAGATCCGGCGCGAAGGTCCGGAGTTGCATATGACGGTCCTGTCGCCTCATCGACGAGGCACTCGTCGCTTTATCCAGTGTTGCGCAACCCGGCGGCCACCCCGTTGATCGTCAGCAACAGCGCGCGCCGCAACTCGGGTGACACCGTGCTTTCGTCGTCGCGGACACGTGCGAGTAGGTCGACCTGCAGGTAGGAGATCGGGTCGAGGTACGCGTCGCGAACGCTCAATGTCCGTTGCAGCACAGGAGAATTGTCGAGCAGCGCCGATTCGCCGGTGATCATCAATACCTCGGCGACAGTGATCTCGTGTTCGGCGCGGACGACGTCGAACAGCCCGCGCAGTTGATCGGGAACCAGCGAGGCGACGTAGTACCCGGCGATGTCGAGGTCGGTCTTAGTCAGCGTCATCTCGACGTTCGACACGAACGTCCGGAAGAAGTGCCACTGGTCGTGCATTTCGCCGAGGACGCCGGCCAGTCCTGCCTCGCGCGCCGCTCGTAGCCCCGACCCCACGCCGAACCAGCCGGGCACGATCTGCCGCGACTGGGTCCAGCCGAACACCCACGGGATCGCCCGAAGACCCTCGATGCCGCCGCCCGAGGACGGCCGGCGCGCCGGGCGCGAGCCGATGTTCAGTGAGCCGAGCTGCTCCACCGGCGTCGAGGCCATGAAGTAGTCGGGCAGGTCGACATCGTCGATCAGCCTGCGGTAGGCATGCAAGGCCGCGTCGCTGACCCGGTCCATCGTCTCGTCCCACCGCGCCAGCTCAGCGCCGGACTGGCGAGGCGTCCGGTGCAGGGTGCTCGCCTCCAGTACCGCGGCCACGGTCAATTCCAGGTTTTCGCGGGCCAGCTCGGGAAGTGCGTACTTGTCACTGATCACTTCGCCCTGTTCGGTGAACTTGATCTCTCCGGCCAGCACGCCGAACGGCTGCGCCAGGATCGAGTCATACGTCGGGCCGCCGCCGCGGCCGACCGTGCCGCCGCGGCCGTGGAACAAACGCAGCCGCACCCCGTGCCGAGCCGCGACGTCACGCAACGTCCGCTGCGTCTTGTGGATCTCCCACTGCGAGGTGGTGATTCCGGCTTCCTTGTTCGAGTCGGAATAGCCGAGCATCACCTCCTGCACATCGCCGCGCAGCCGAACGATCAATCGGTAGGTGGGATCGCAGAGCAGATCGTCCAGCACCTCGCCGGAACGACGAAGTTCCTCGACGGTCTCCAGGAGCGGCACGAACCCGATGCGGGCCACAGGCTCCTTGGCGCCGCCCGCGCCCGCCCCGTGCACATCGATCAAGCGAGCCTCGCGCGCCAAGACGACGGCAGCGAGCACGTCGTCCGCTCCGCGGGTCATCGACACGATGTAGCTCTCCACGACCTCCGGGCCGTAGGTGTCGAGCGCCCGGCGGATCGCGGTAAACACCGCGAGGGTCTTCGCGCCGGCCTCATTCAGCGGAGCGGGACTCTGCGCGAGCGGGCGGCGGGAGGCGAGTTCTTTCGACAGCAGTCGCATCCGGTAGTCACGCGGCAAATCGGCGTAGAGCCAGCTCTG
The DNA here is from genome assembly GCA_040003255.1 of Actinomycetota bacterium. Taxonomy (GTDB): domain Bacteria; phylum Actinomycetota; class Actinomycetes; order Mycobacteriales; family Jatrophihabitantaceae; genus JBDUCV01. Next base: position 5,009 of record JBDUCV010000041.1, on the reverse strand, counting down.
CTCATCCAGCCGATCGATCAGCTGGCCGACCGCATGGTGGTGGGCGTCCGCGTGCTCGCGAACGTCCATCGTCGCCAAGTGCAGGCCGAACACGGCCACCGTGCGTTCGACGCGGGCGAGCACCCCGTCGGCGATCAGCCCACCGGCGTTCGCGCGCAGCGACGCCCCGATGAGCGCCAACTCGGCCAGCAGTTCCGCCCGTCCGAAGTAGTCGAGTCCCGGCACGTGCGACGTTCCGCGATCGACCCGGGCCGTGGTGTTGGCGATCTTGGCGTTGATGCACGTCAGCTTGAGTCGGTATGGCTCGGTCGCGTTGAGCTCGATCGCGCGCGGGTCGATGCCCCGCAGCGCCGCGAGGTCGGCCTCGATCGATGCCGTGAGCTCGGCCGAGACCCCGACGATGGTCGTCGATGCCGACAGCTCGGCGATCAGCCCGTCGACTGCTCGGGTCACCGCGCGGGCGGCCGCGTGGTGTTGCAGCCGGAGCACCTCGCGGGTGACGCCGGCGGTGACGTTCGGGTTGCCGTCCCGGTCGCCACCGATCCAGGTACCGAACGTCAGCGGCCGCGCGTCGATGGCCAGCGCGGCGCCGTGCCGGTCGAGTTCGGCGGCGAGGTCCGCGGCCAGGTCGGGAAGCGTCTCGGTGGCGAGGTCTTGCAGGTAGTAGACGGCGTTGCGGGCCTCGTCGACGGGTGTGGGTCGGTGCTGGCGCAGCTCGTCGGTCTGCCAGATGAGGTCAACCGCCTCGGCGAGCACTCGGTCCTGTCGGCTGCGGGCCGCCGATCCCGGCGTCGTCGGCACCGCGAGCACGTCGGCCACCCGCCGCAGTTTGGTCAGGATCGACCGGCGGCTGGCCTCGGTGGGGTGCGCCGTGAACACCGGACGGACGGCGAGACTGGCCATCGCTTCGCTCAGCCCGGCCGGCCCGGCCTGCTCGGCGACCTGTGAGATCGACCGCGCCAGCCAGCCCTCCTCGGCCGGGCGCTGCCGCCAACCGCGGGACCGGTGCACCTGCTCGGCGACGTTCGCCAGCTGGAAGTAGGCCGAAAACGCGCGCACCAGATTCGTCGCCCGGTCGACGGGCAGCTCGGCGAGCAGTGTGCGGACCTCGCGGCGGGCCGCATCACGCTCGTCGGCGGGCCCTTCCTTGCTCTGCTTGGTCAGCGCGCGCACCCGCTCGACGAGATCGAGCAGCTCCTGGCCTTGCTGGCGGACCAGCGATTCGCCGAGCAGTGCGCCAACCCGCCGGACGTCCGCGCGCAACGCCGAATCGTCGTCCGCGGACAGCGCCGGGTCCTCATCGCCGGCTGCGATATCCGAGTGGGACTGCGCGGTGCGGGAGATCACCAATTGATTGTTCACCAGTCGGGCAGGGCCTCGTACCCTGGAGACCTCCCCGTCCGAACAGGATCGGGGATTGTTGTGTTGCCCGTCGGAGGGAAAGTCGGCATGACCCTGTCCGGATTGCTCGACGCCGCGCGGGCCGACCCCGCGCTGACGCGGGTCGTCGAGGCGGCGGGCCAGCCGGAGCTGACCGTGAGCGGACCGGCCGCGCTGCGGCCGCTGGCGCTCGCCGCCCTGGCCCAGACTGGACGAACGGTGCTCGCGGTCACCAGCTCGGGCCGCGAGGCCGAGGATCTGGCGGCCGCGTTGCAGTGCCTACTGCCACCCGACACGGTGGCGCTCTATCCCGGCTGGGAAACCTTGCCGCACGAGCGGCTTTCACCTCGTGCCGACACAGTGGGGCAACGGCTCGCCGTGTTGCGCAGACTCGCCCACCCGACGGCGGACGATCCCACGACCGGGCCACTCTCGGTGGTCGTCGCCCCGGTGCGGGCCCTGTTGCAGCCCCAGGTTCCCAATCTCGGCGAGCTGACGCCTGTGGCGTTGCGCCCGGGTGACGCCGGCCGCGAGCTGACCGACATCGTTGCCGACCTGGTTCATGCGGGCTACGCCCGCGCCGAATTGGTCGAGAAGCGCGGCGATATCGCCGTGCGGGGCGGCATCCTCGATGTCTTCCCGCCCACCGAGGAGCACCCGCTGCGGGTCGAGTTCTGGGGCGACGAGGTCGAGGAGATCCGCTACTTCCGGGTCGCCGACCAGCGCTCGCTCGAAGTGGCGGAGCACGGGCTGTGGGCGCCGCCGTGCCGCGAGCTGCTGCTGACTGCCGACGTCCAGGCCCGGGCTGCGAAGCTCGCGGGTGAGCATCCCGAGCTCGGCGAACTACTCGACCCCATCAGCCGAGGCGAGGCCGTCGAAGGCATGGAGGCGCTCGCCCCCGTCCTGGTCGATGACCTGCGTTTGCTGGTGCACGACCTGCCCCCGGGGACGCACGTCGTGGTCTGCGACCCGGAGAAGGTTCGCCGCCGGGCGGCCGACCTGGTGAACACGTCCGAGGAGTTCCTGGCCGCTTCGTGGGCGGCGGCGGCCGGCGGCGGGACGGCTCCGGTCGACCTCGGCGCGGCGTCGCTGCGCTCCATGCAGAACGCCCGCGATGATGCGGTCGCGCTTGGCCTGCCGTGGTGGGGTATCACCACATTGCGGGCCGACGCGGAATTGAACCCCGACCTGGTCATTAGCGCCTTCGATCCGGCGCCGGCATACCGCGGTGAGCTCGACCAGGCCATGTCCGACCTGCGGGACTGGACCCGCGCGGGCTGGCGGGTGGCGGTGGTCTTCGACGGACACGGCACCGCGCAGCGAGCGACCGAGCGGCTGCTCGCGGCGGAGGTGCCTGCCCGGCTGGTGGCCGCCGCCTTGCTGGAGCCCGGCGTGGTAGCGGTTACCACCGGGCGGCTCGAGGGCGGCCTGGTGGCGCCGTCGCTCAGGCTGGCCTTTCTTACCGAGGGTGACCTGACCGGTCAGCGTGGCCTACTGGTCAAGGACGCCAGCCGGCTTCCGTCCCGACGGCGCAACGCCATCGACCCGATCCTGTTGCAGGCAGGCGATTTGGTGGTGCACGAGCAGCACGGCGTCGGCCGCTACGTCGAGCTGGTTCGGCGCTCCATCAACGGCGGCGAGCGCGAGTACCTGATCATCGAGTACGCGCCGGCCAAGCGCGGCCAGCCGGGTGACCGGCTCTTCGTGCCGACCGACTCGCTTGACCAGGTCACCAAGTACGTCGGAGGCGAGTCACCGTCGCTCAACCGGCTGGGCGGCTCGGATTGGGCGAAGACGAAGGGCCGGGCTCGCAAGGCGGTCAGGGAGATCGCGGCGGAGCTGATCCGGCTCTACAGCGCGCGGATGGCCACCACGGGCTACGCATTTGGCCCCGACACCCCGTGGCAGCGCGAGCTGGAGGATGCGTTTGCTTATGTAGAGACCCCCGACCAGCTCGCCGCGATCGACGAGGTCAAGGCGGACATGCAGAAGCCGCTGCCGATGGATCGCGTCATCTGCGGCGACGTGGGCTACGGCAAGACCGAGGTCGCGGTCCGCGCCGCGTTCAAAGCGGTGCAGGACGGCAAGCAGGTCGCTGTGCTGGTGCCGACGACCCTGCTGGCGCATCAGCATCTGTCGACCTTCTCCGAGCGGATGGCGCAGTTCCCGGTGACGGTGCGCGAGCTGTCGCGCTTCACCCACGCTGCCGATATCGACGCGACGTTGTCGGGCATCGTCGACGGCAGCGTCGACATCGTGATCGGTACCCATCGGATCCTGCAGCAGACCGTCCGGTTCAAGGACCTCGGCCTGGTTGTCATTGACGAGGAGCAGCGTTTCGGCGTCGAGCACAAGGAGTATCTGAAGTCGCTGCGCACGTCCGTCGATGTCTTGACGATGTCGGCCACGCCGATCCCGCGTACCCTGGAGATGTCGCTCACCGGGATTCGCGAGATGACGACGATCCTGACCCCGCCCGAGGACCGGCATCCGATCCTGACCTTCGTCGGCGCCCACGATCCCCGACAGATCGGCGCGGCGGTCCGCCGCGAACTGCTCCGCGACGGGCAGGTGTTCTACATCCACAACCGGGTCGAGTCGATCAACCGGGCGGCGGCCCGGCTCGCCGAGTTGGTTCCCGAGGCACGGATCGCAGTAGCGCACGGCCAGATGGGTGAGGACGCGCTCGAGCAGGTCATGATCGGCTTCTGGGAGAAGCGTTACGACGTGCTCGTCGCCACCACGATCGTGGAGTCCGGGCTGGACATCCCGAATGCGAACACGCTCATCGTCGAGCGTTCGGACATGTTCGGGTTGTCGCAGCTGCACCAGCTGCGCGGACGGGTCGGCCGCGCGCGCGAACGCGGGTACGCCTACTTCCTGTACCCGCCCGAGAAGCCACTCACCGAAACGGCGTACGACCGGCTCGCCACGATCGCCCAGCACACCGAACTCGGGGCCGGAATGGCGGTGGCCCTGAAGGACCTGGAGATTCGCGGCTCCGGGAACCTGCTGGGCGGCGAACAGTCCGGCCACATCGCCGGCGTCGGCTTCGACCTCTATGTGCGGCTGGTCGGTGAGGCGGTGGCCGACTTCCGAGGTGAGCACGGCGAGGCCGACGCCGTTGACGTCAAGGTCGACCTGCCGGTCGATGCCAACCTGCCGGTGGACTATCTGCCCGGCGAGCGACTGCGGCTCGAGGCGTACCGGTCGCTTGCCGGCGCGTCGACTGACGAGGCGGTGGACGGCGTGCATGACGAGCTGGTCGACCGGTTCGGACCGCTGCCATCGCCCGTTCAGAACCTGCTCGCAGTGGCCCGGTTCAAGGTGCTGCTGCGACGTTACGGCGTCACCGAGGCGTCGCTGCAGGGCAACTCGGTGCGGTTCACGCCGATCGAGCTGCCCGAGTCGGGCCAGATCCGGCTCAAGAGGTTGTTCGACAAGTCGCTGTACAAGCAGGCGGTGGCAACCGTTGCGCTGCCGCGTCCGAAGGGCGTGGTCAAACCAGACGGGACGTTCGCCGCGACGTCGTTCGGCGGCGAACCCTTGCGGGATGTCGCACTACTGAACTGGTGTGCTGACGCGTTGGCGCAGATTGTCGGTGACCCAGCTGTGGTGAGCACGTGACC
>JBDUCV010000040.1:0-21384 GCA_040003255.1 Actinomycetota bacterium | reverse complement strand
CCCGCGAGCCCACTGGACGAAGATCTGGTCGACCACCCCGCGCCGCTTTCCGCCACGATGCGTCATAGCAGTGACGGACCAAACTAGGTTCGATGTGACACAACCAGCGTGGGGAGCTCTTCATGACGTCAGGCCTCATAACAGTCATCTACCCCGTCAGGGATCTAGCCCGAGCGAGGAAGCTGTACGGCAAGCTCCTGGGCGTAACGCCGGCAATGGATGAGGCGTACTACGTCCAGTTCAATGTCGGAGACCAAGAAGTAGGTCTCGACCCACACGGGCACAGCCAGGGCATGACGGACCTCTCGGCTACTGGCACGTCGGCGGCGGCAAGCTCATCGCATCCGTGAAAGACACAGCCGGCAACACCATCGGACTCATCCAGTCACCTTGATTGCCCCGTTGCCGCGCCGAGTCATGTCAGCTTTCGCGTCACTTCGCCCTCGATCAGTCACCGTCACCAGGCTGCGGGCCGCTGGCTGTGTCTTCGCCGAGGACGAGGCGCGGTTGCTCATCGCTGCGGCGCGAACACCGGCCGAGCTCGCCGCCATGGTGGATCGGCGAGCCGCTGGCCATCCCCTCGAGCATGTCCTCGGCTGGGCGGAGTTCTGCGGACTGCGGATAGCCGTGGAACCGGGAGTCTTCGTACCACGCCGTCGCACCGAGTTCCTCGTCCGCCAGGCCGCCGCCCTCGCCCGGCCACGTGATGTCGTCGTCGACTTGTGCTGCGGCTCGGGCGCCGTCGGCGCCGCGCTGGTCGCGGCGCTGGACCGGGTTGAGTTGTACGCCGTCGACATCAACCCCATCGCGGTGGGGTGCGCCCGCCGCAACATCGCCGCCGATGGTGAGGTGTACGAAGGCGACCTCTACGAGCCGCTGCCCGCCACGCTGCGGGGCCGCGTCGACGTCCTGGTCGCCAACGCACCATACGTGCCGAGCGACGCGATCAGGCTGCTGCCTCCGGAGGCCCGCATACACGAGCCGCGAGTGGCGCTTGACGGTGGCGCGGACGGGCTCGACGTCCTGCTGCGGGTGATCGGCGCGGCGTCGGCATGGCTGGCACCGGGCGGCCACCTCCTGGTCGAGACGAGCGAGCGCCAAGCGCCGCAGCTCGTCGAAGCGGCCGCCTGCAACGGGCTGATCCCGCGGGTGGCCACATCCGACGAGCTGAACGCCACCGTCCTCATCGCAACCAGCCCCTCCGTGCTGTAGGAACAATCAATCAGGATCGGGTCCGAACGCCCTGAATCGTGAAGCGCTCGACGGCCATGAGGTGGCCACCCGTGGTGGCAAGGACGGTGAGTACGTCGTCGGTCGCGCCACTGAAAGAAACGCTGACCGTCCATGGGCTGTTGACGCCGCCAGCGGGGGTGCAGCAGGTGCGACCTAGCGGTGCCGGGTTGGCAATCTGGCGAACCGTCACCGTGATGCTCTCATCGACGCCGGTGATGTGCCCTCCCACCGTTATGGGCGAGGTCACCGTGCTGCCGTAGTCGGGATGCTCGAGTGAGAACGAGGTGTCGTCGCTACCGACGACCTCCCACGGCGCGTCGCTCTGGGGACCGAATCGCACGAGATGCAGTACCGCTGAGGTGCGCAAGCCTCCGTTGGGGTCGCGGTAGCCGACGCCGATATGGGCGCCGTCTTGGTCGATGCTCGTCGAGGTAACCGTGTCGATGGCCCGCAGCCCCAGATAGCCCTGGGTGAATGAAAGCGCAGTCTGGCCGGCATCCGAGTGCCACGGCTGGACACCCGTGGACTGATGCGCGACACGCCATGCCGTCGCCTCCTGCAGATCGCGGAACGGCCACAGCGGCTGGAAACCGAGATCGAACGGTGACTGCGGAGCAGCGGAGTGCGGCGCTCCGGACGGTGCTTGAGACGTGGGCCGCGACGTCGGGGCCGAGCCGGAGCCAGACGGGACATGCTGGCTGCTGACGCCCGGCAGCGGCGACGGCAACGACGTGCCAGCCGGGCTCTGCCGCTCAGCACGGACAGCCGCAACGGTCACGGCCGCGCCAACGGCGACCACGGCGACCGCGGCGGCAGCTAGCAGCGGGCTGGCCCACGGTCGCCGCCCCCGCACGGCCGGCTCGCCAGCGCCGACCCCGATGAACGGCGGGACACGGCGGTCATCAGGGACGGCGGCAGTTGCGGTGGCGTCTAGCGCCGCCGCCAACATCGTCTCGACCTCGTGCGTCATCGCCGTCCTCCCAATCGCTTCTCTAACGTGGCGATCCCGCGGCTGGCTGCGGATTTCACCGATCCGGTCGAGATGCCGAGGGTGGCGGCTATCTCGGCCTCGGATGATCCGGACCAGTAGCGCAGGACTAGCACCTCACGTTGTCGGCGCGGAAGGCGCCGCAGCGCCTGCACAGCCTCGCGATGCTCCGCGGCGAGCAGCACCTCGTAGTCGGCGCCCGCGCCGAACTCCGGCCCAGCCAGGACGAGGCGGCGACGACCCGTTTGCCGTTTACGGATCACCGACCGCGACCCGTTCACCACCGCCGCCCGGACGTAGCCCATCGCGGCGTCGATGCTGCGCAGTTGGTGTTGATGGCGGTACAACGCGACGAAGGCGTCCTGGACCACATCCTCCGCGGTCGCGACGTCCTCAACGAGCAATACCGCGAAGCGCACCATCTGCCGCCAATGAGCGGTATACAGCGCCGCGACATTTAGCTCGCCGGCCGCCATCGGGCCCCCACTCGCCGCTTCACCAGCACGGAGCGTTTTGGTAAGCACACCATCAAGTCGCACGCTGCGGGGAAAGGTTGCCTTCCGGCACCGATCGTTATTCCGCCGTTACCGTCGTGGCCGGCGCGACTCCGGGCGCGGCGATGACGCTGCGAAGGACTTATCCCAGGACGGCCGGCAGCACCTCGCCGAGCGGGGCGTCGATTCGGATGGTGGCCTGCCGGTCGCCTCGGGTCGGGCCTTGGTTGACGATGCCGACCGGGATCGCGAGCTTCACCGCCCGCAGCACGAACCGATACCCCGACATCACCGTCAACGACGACCCCAGCACGACCAGCCCCCGCGCCCGCTCCACCAGGCCGTAACAGTGCCTGACCCGATCAAGCGGCACCGGCTCGCCGAAGAACACCACATCGGGCTTGAGCGGGCCGGCCCCGCACGCCCCGCAGTTGATCATCACGAAGCCGGCGAGCTCATCGTCGGACAGCTCGACATCGCCATCGGGGTTGATCGCCGCCACCGTGGCCTCGAAACTCGGGTTGGCCTCCCGCAGCCACCGGTCGATCTCACCGCGATCCGCGCGGTCACCGCACGTGAGGCACACCGTGCGATCGAGGCCGCCGTGCAACTCGACAACGTCGCGAGCGCCACCCGCTTGATGCAGCCCGTCGACGTTCTGCGTCACGATGCCGCGCAGGACTCCCGCATGCTGCAAGGCGCCGACCGCGCGGTGCCCGTCGTTCGGTCGGGCGGCGGCGATCTGCCGCCAACCCAGGTAGCTACGTGCCCAGTACCGGTGCCGGGCCAGCGGATCACCGACGAATGCCTGATAGGTCATCGGGGCGTGCCGGCGACGTGCCCCGCTCGGTCCTCGGTAGTCGGGGATACCCGAGTCCGTCGACAGGCCCGCTCCGGAAAGGACGACGACATCGCCGCGTCCGAGCAGCGCGCGCAGTTCGGCCACCCCCGTGGGTGGACGACGATCGGTGGCGAGCACGCGATCCATCCTGCCTCGTGGCGCCGCTGGACCGCATGCGTCCGCTAGAAAGAACACATGACGCAGACCACGCCACAGACGCCGCAGTCGGCAACCAGCTGGCTGACCCGCGAGGAGCTCGACGCGTTGCGGGATCGGATGCCGATCCTCTACGTCGACGCGATCCCGGTGCGGGTGGACGGTCAGGGCATGGTCACCTCGATCGGGCTCCTGCTGCGCGTTACCGGCGAGGGAGCGATGACGCGGGCGCTGGTCTCCGGACGGGTCAATCACCACGAGCGGGTGCGCGCCGCGCTGCTGCGTCACCTCGAGAAAGACCTCGGCACGCTCGCGCTGCCCCGGGTACCGGCGACTCCGCAGCCGTTCACGATCGCTGAGTACTTCCCGACCCCTGGCGTAACGCCGTTCCACGACCCGCGTCAGCATGCGGTGTCGCTGGCTTACGTGGTGCCCGTGGACGGAGACTGCGAGCCGCAGCAGGACGCGTTGGAACTCAGCTGGCTGACGCCGGCCGAGGCTGGAGCCGAGAGCGTACTCGCAGAGATGACCGGCGGGCAGGGCGTACTGCTGCGACAGGGTCTAGCGCACGCCGGGTACTGATCGGGTCATGTGACGACCGGTGGCCGGGTCGGTCGGCGAGTCGCTCAGTCGTCGGATCGATCGCGCAGCCGGCGAACCACCATGAGCACGACCAGGGCGCCAACCGCGGCGATCACTCCGTGGCCGGCCGGGGTCTGGGCCTTAGCGATCAATGACTGCTTCGCCTGCTGCTTCAACCGCTTCGGACTGGTGCGTTCGGCCAGCTGATCGACAGCCTCGGCCAGCGACGAGCGGGCCTGCTCGATCTCGCGCTGAATGTCTTCGGCCGTCCGTTCTGGCACGACTGCCCCTCTCGCCCGTGGTCTCACGCAGAAGCCTAGGGCACCGCCGATATGGTGTTGGGATGCCCCACTTGTCGCCTGGCGACTCCGCGCCGACGTTCACCCTGCCTGACGCCGATGGTCACGACGTGTCTCTGGCCGAGTTCCGCGGCCGCAAGATCGTCCTATATTTCTACCCCGCCGCGTCGACGCCCGGCTGTACCACTCAGGCGTGCGATTTTCGCGACAACCTCGCGGAACTGAACGACGCCGGCATCGGCGTCGTGGGCATCTCTCCCGACAAGCCGGCTAAGTTGGCGGCGTTTCGCGACGCCGAGCAGCTCACCTTTCCGCTGCTGTCCGATCCGGATCGATCCGTGCTCAACGCCTATGGAGCGTTCGGCGAGAAGATGATGTACGGCAAGCAGGTCACCGGAGTGATCCGCTCGACGTTCGTGATCGACGAACAGGGTCGGATCGAGCAGGCGCTCTACAACGTGCGCGCGACCGGACATGTCGCCAAACTTCGTCACGACCTCGACGTCTGACATCAGTTCGCCAAGCTGCACCCGGCGCCTCGTAGGCTCGTCATCACGGGGCCGTAGCCCAACAGGCAGAGGCACACGGTTTAGGTCCGTGCCAGTGAGGGTTCGACTCCCTCCGGCCCCACATCAGACCGCTGGCGTGCTGAATAGTTGGCGTCCGGATACTCCAGATCCGGGTTCGATTACCCGCCCCCACTAGCGGGGATCTCGACCTTCGTCGTGTTACCCGTCTCTAGCGCCACCACGGCGGCTTGGGCCACCAGGGTCGCCAGGTAGCCATCGCGGCCGGAGGCGCTGAGCGGATCGCGCCCGGCCGCGAGGGCGTCCACCCAGTCCTGCAACTCCCGCCGGTACGCCTCGGCAAATCGCGGCCGCCAGTCCGGTGCCAACGCGCGGCTGGCGGCTTGGTCTTGCCGCAGGACTGTCGGGGCCGCGGCGTCCACGCTGATCGTCCCTTGCTCACCGACCAGTTCGGTTCGCACGTCGTAGCCGTAGCCGGCGTTGACGAACACCTCGACATCGACGATCACGCCACGCGAGGTCTGCAGGACGAGGAACAGCGGATCCTGGGTGGCACCGCTCGCCTGGCTCGTGCGTCGCGGGACATGAACGGTCGCTGCGGTGATCTCGTCGTCGAACAGCCAGCGGGCGAGGTCGATCTCGTGTATCGCGGAGCCCGTGATCAGGCTGGCGGTGGATTGCCCGGGCGGACCGGTGGGATTGCGGTGTACGCAGTGCAGCAGCAGCGCAGCCCCGATCCGTTTCGCGTGCAGGGCCCTTCTCATCTCCAGGTAGCCCGGGTCGTGCCGGCGCATGAATCCCACGGTGACCAGTCGCCGGCCCGTTGCCCGTTCGGCATCGACGATCCGGCGGCATCCCTCGACGGTCGGCGTCAGCGGCTTCTCGCACAGCACCGGCTTGCCCTCGGACAGGCAGTCGAGGACGAACCGCTCATGCGTCTCGTCGGACGACGCGATGAGGACCGCGTCGATGTCCGGGTCGGCGATCAGCGAACCGGGATCGATCGCGACGGTGGCAGCCAGCGGGCTCGCGACCGCCGAGGCGCGATCGGCGTCGAGGTCGAACACCGACCCGACGGCGGCACCTCGGATCACGCCGCCGAGCAGCCGGGCGTGGTCGGCTCCCATGATTCCCGTCCCGATCACACCGACCCGGATCGTCATGGCACGGCCTTCTCCCAGCCACCGGACTGCACCGATCGAGACATTGCCTGCAGCACCCGGGCACTGGCCAGCGCATCTTCGATCGTGGCAACGAGCGACGGATGTCCGTCGATCGAGCGCAGGAACTCGGCGGCCTCGATCACCTTCAGGTCGTCGTAGCCCATGGCGATCCCGGCACCCGGCTGGAACGCGGCGTAGCTCCCGTGCTCGGGGCCGGCGTAGATCCGGCGCAGGCTCTGGTCCTGGTAACGCTCACCGGTGCTGACTTCGAGCTCGCCCATCTGCCGGAAGTCCCACCGCAGCATGCCCTGCGTGCCATGCACCTCGAGCCCATAGTTGCATTGCTCGCCGACGCTGACCCGGCTGGCCTCCAGAACAACCCGGGCCCCAGTGGTCATCCGCATGAGGCAGCCGACGTAGTCTTCGTTCTCCACGTCGCCGAGTGGCCCCCCCGTTGCGACGGCGAAGTGACTCGTCGTTCCGGACGGCCGAGGGCGCTGTCGGATATACGTGGCGGTGTCCGCCACGACCGAGTCGATCTCGCCCAGTAGATGCCGGGCGAGGTCGACGCCGTGCGAGGCGAGATCGCCGAGCACGCCGTCACCTCCGCGCGCCTGTTCGAAGCGCCACGACAAGGCGCCGTCGGGGTCGGCGGCGTAGTCGCTGAACAACCGCACCCGCCCGTGGGTGACCGAGCCGAGCTCGCCGGACGAGATCAGGGTGCGGGCCAGCTGGACGGCCGGCGCGTTGCGGTAGTTGAAGCCGACCGCGCTGCGCACACCGGCATCGGCGAGGGCCGCCGCGATCGCCGCTGCGTCGTCGACACCCAGCCCCACCGGCTTCTCGATCCACAGATGCTTGCCGGCTCGCGCGACCGCGACGGCTATCTGGCGGTGCAGATGGTTGGGCGCCGTCACGCTGACCGCGGCTACCCGAGGATCTTCGAGCGCAGTGCTCCACTCGCCCGTGGCCAGCGCGAACCCGTAGCGGCTCGCGGCTGATCTCGCCCGGCCGGCATCGGCGTCCGCTACCACGATCAGCTCCGGACGAAGGCTCAGGTCAGGGAAATGATGCAGCACCCGCGAGTATGCGCGGGTGTGCACCTCGCCCATCCACCCGAATCCGACCACCGCGACGCCGATCGGCCGGCGCGACGTGGCAGGGGTGATCATCGCGACCGGGTCGAGGCGACCGCGTCCGTCAGGAACGCGATGCTGCGGGCGACGTACTGGACCGGACCGTGGTCCGGCTCGGGCTCGGCGTAGAGGGCGGCGTCCTGTTCGACCACGTACCAGCCGCGGTAGCCGGCCGCTTCCAGCGCGTGGACGATGCCCGCGATGTCCAGGTCTCCGTCTCCGAGCGGCGGATAGAGGCCCGCACGCACCGCGCCGATATAGCTGGCGTCACCGGCGGACATGGTCGACGCCACCGCGGTACGCACATCCTTGAGATGCACGTGGGCGATCCGATCGGCGGCCACGTCGAGCAGCTCGAGCGGCTCCATCCCGCCGATCACCAGGTGCCCGGTGTCGAGGCAGATCGGAATATCGCTCGCCTCGATCAGCCGCAGCACACTGGGCCGGCCCTCGATGGCGGTGCCGACGTGCGGGTGCAGCGTGGCGGTCAGGCCGTGTCGCCGCGCCAGGTCTCGCAATCGGTCGAGGTTCGCGACCAGAGCGGTCCACTCCCTTTCGCCGAGTGCGATCTTGCGGTCGTAGCTACCGTCGGTGGACTGCGCGGCGAGAACGACCAGCTCTGCGCCGCCTGCCGCGAGCGTGCGCATTGCGTCGTCGGCGGCACCAAGGTCGGCCTGGGCGTCGACATGCATCGTGATCGGCAGAAAGCCGCCGATGAGCCGCAGCCCGTGCGCGTCCAGTCGGGACCGGACGTCATCCGGGGTGGCTCCCAGGTATCCGGTCGGACCGAGTTCGGTCGCCCGGAGCCCGAGCAGGCGCATTTCGGCAAGCACCCGATCGGGCGGCAGCTGGTAACCCCAATGAGGGGCTTCGCACACCCCCCACGAGATCGGGGCTCCGCCGATTCGATCGGACACCACGGCGTCCATGTTCGTCCTCCTGCCGTCCGCGTCCGAAGGCCGGCCGGTCAGCTGAGGGTTTCAGTGTCCTCGAGCAGCTCGCGCCCCACTGCGCCGGTGTGCCCGTCGTCGGTGTCGTCGCGTTCGAGTTCATGCGCCAGCGCCTCGAGTTCGGCGCCACCTGCCATCAGCCGGGTGAGCTCGGCAAGCGAAATCTCCGACTTCGCAAAGTCACCGAGGCTGCGGCCGCGCTTGAGCAGCAGGAATCGGTCGCCGACGGGGTAGGCGTGATGGGGGTTGTGGGTGATGAAGATGACGCCGAGCCCACGGTCGCGGGCTTGGATGATGTACTTGAGGACCACGCCCGCCTGCTTGACGCCGAGTGCCGAGGTGGGCTCGTCGAGGATGAGCAGCCGCGCCCCGAAGTACACGGCCCGCGCGATCGCGACCGACTGCCGCTCACCGCCGGACAGGGTGCCGACCGGTTGGTCGGTGTCGCGGATGTCGATGCCCATGTCGCCCATTTCCTTGCGGGTGACCCGCTTGGCAGTCTCGGCGTCGAATCGCTTGAACAGCCCCCAACCCTTCGTCGGCTCCGAGCCGAGGAAGAAGTTCCGCCAGATCGCCATCAGCGGCACCATCGCGAGATCCTGGTACACCGTTGCGATACCAGCATCGAGTGCGTCGCGCGGGGAGCTCAGCGATACCGGCTTGCCGTCGATCAACAACTGCCCGCTGTCGGGGTGATGCACTCCGGCGAGCAGCTTGATCAATGTCGACTTGCCGGCGCCGTTGTCGCCGAGCACACAGGTCACCTGGCCGGCGCGCACGTTGGTCGAGATCTCGAACAGCGAGATGACGCTGCCGAAGGTCTTCGTGACGTCGCGAATCTCGAGCAGCGGCGCGCCTTCGGCGTCGTCGACGACCTCGCGAACCTCGGTCACATCGGGTGTGCTCATCGGGCTACCTCTTCTGCTCGGCGTAACGACGGACGAACTGATTGGCGAGCACGGCGAGCAGGAGCATGACGCCGACGAACAGCTTGAACCAGTCGGAGTTCCAGCCTGCGTTGACGATGCCCACCTGGGTCATCCCGAAGATCAACGCGCCAAGGGACGCGCCGACGGCGGAGCCGTAGCCACCGGTGAGCAGACATCCACCAATGACGGCGGCGACGATGAAGATCAGTTCTTGGCCGATGCCGGTCTGCGCCTGGATCGTGCCGAAGCGAACGATCTGGGTGTTGCCCACAAACCACGCCGCCGCCGACGTGATCATGAACAGGATGATCGAGGTCCGGCCCGTCGGGACGCCGACGTTCTTGCTGGCGTTGGCCTCACCGCCGGTGGCGAAGATCCAGTTGCCGAACCGGGTCTTCAACAACACGTAGGCCCCGATGGCCGTGAAGAGGATCCACCACAGGATCGCGATCTGGAACTTCGTGCCGCCGATGGAGATCGTGCTGCCGAAAACCTTGCGAAGCGGCTCGTAGCCCGGCACGAGGTCAAGGTTGCTGACCTGCACGGTGTTGGTTACCTGCTTGGTCACGCCGAGGTTCAGGCCCTGCAGGCCGAGGAACATGCCGAGGGTGATGATGAAACTCGGCAGCCCGGTGCGGGTGACCAGGTAGCCGTTGACGAAGCCGATTGCCAGCATGAGCAGCAACGAGACGGTCAACGACGCGTACAGGTTGAGGCCCCAGTACGTTGTGGTGATGCCGGTCGCCAGGCCAGCCGTGCCGGTTTGCACACCCGCCGACAGGTCGAAGTGACCGCCGATCATCAGCATGGCCACCGGCACTGCCATGATACCGATCGTCGATGACACATCCAGCCAGTTGGCGGCGCCGTTCGAGGAACGGAAGACGTCGGACTGGAAGGCGAAGAAGACAAGGATGACGATCGCGCCGACGAGCGCGCCGAACTCCGGTTTGAGCAGCAGCCGACGCAGGACGCCGATGTGCGCGACCCGTTCGTCTGTCGCCGCGGCCACTGTTGCGGTCATCGGGTGCCACCTTGCGCCAGCTTGATGACCTGATCGGCGTTGGCCTTGGTGATCAGATTCGGGCCGGTGAGCACGGGCTGGCCGCCGCCCAGCACGTTCAGGTTGGACTTGTACTGGGTGAGCATCACGACCGCCAGATAGCCTTGTAGGAAGGGCTGCTGGTCGACCGCGAACGCGATCTTGCCGTCCTTGACCGCCTTCGCTACATCGGCGTTGAGGTCGAACGTCGCCAACTTGGCCGACGAACCCGAGTCGCTGATCGCGCCCTCGGCTACCGACGCGACCTGCGCGCCTAGGGTGACGACACCGTCGATGGCCTTGTCGCTCTGCAGCTTTGCCTTGATCGTCGCCTGTGCGGCGGGCAGCGCGTTGTTGTCGACCTGAAGGTTGGTCACCGTGCCGCCGAGCGTGGCCTTGACACCGGCGCAGCGCTGCTCGAGCGCCACGTTGCCGGCCTCTTGGACTACACAAAGGACGTTCTTGACCCCCTCTGCTTTGAGCTGCGTGCCGACTGCCTGACCCGCCACGCTCTCGTCCGACCCGATGTGGGTCAGCGCCCCGTAGCTTTTCGACTCCGCCTCGCCGGCATTGATTGTGATCACCGGGACACCGCCCTTGACCGCGTTCTCCACCGCCGTCTTGAGCGCTTCGGGGTTGGCCATGGATACCACCAGGCCGTCGGGCTTCTGGTTCAACGCGGCGTCGATGAGCGACGCCTGGGCCTTGGGGTCACCACTGCTCTGGTAGTCGATCGACACCCCCATGTCCTTGCCGGCTTGCTGCGCACCGGCTTTGACGATGCTCCAGAAGGAGTCGCCGGCGCCGCCGTGCGTCACGACGGCGATCTTGTAGCCGTAGCCGCCCTTGCCGCCGCCGCCCTTGTTGTGAACCCTGTTGACCGCATTGCTGCTGCTGCACGCCGACAGCAGCAGCACCACTCCTAGCAGGACACCTAGCCACGTCCGGTTCCGACGATTCATCGCGTTCCCCCTTCTGACGGGATGTGTGCCGCCATCTAGTTGGCGGTCGGGAAGTGGTAGCTCGCGGCCACCGGATGTTCGACATGCGGCCAGCGCGCGGTGACCACCTTCGCCCTGGTGTAGAACCGGACCCCCTCCAGTCCGTGGATGTGCGAATCACCGAACAGAGAATCCTTCCAGCCACCGAAGGAGTGATAGGCCATCGGCACGGGGATCGGCACGTTGATGCCAATCATCCCGACGGTGACCTCGCGTTGAAAGCGACGGGCGGATTCGCCGCTGGCGGTGAAAATGGCGGTGCCGTTGCCATACGGGTTGGCGTTGATCAGCGCGATGGCGTCGTCGAGCGTGTCGACGCGCAGCACCACGAGCACCGGCCCGAAGATCTCGTCGCGATACGCGTCCATCTCCGAAGTGACATGGTCGAGGACAGTGGGACCGACGAAGAAGCCGTCCTCGCTGCCGTCGACGACAAGTCCGCGACCATCCACGACGAGGGTCGCGCCTTGCTGCTCCCCCGAGGCGATGTAACCGGCGATCCGGTCGCGGGCTTCTCGAGTGACGACCGGTCCCATCTCGCTGGCTGGATCGCGACCCGGGCCGACCCGCACGGTCCCGGCCTTTTGCCGCAAGACCTCGATGAGCGGATCACCCGTAGCACCCACCGCGACGGCAGCGGAGATCGCCATACATCGCTGGCCGGCTGATCCGAAGGCAGCCGCGGTGAGGTGGCTCCCCGCGAACTCCAGGTCGGCGTCCGGGAGGACGACCGCATGGTTCTTTGCTCCGCCGAGTGCTTGCACCCGCTTGCCGGCTGCGATCGCCCGCTCGTGGATGTAGCGCGCGATCGGGGTCGATCCGACGAACGACACGGCGGCGACCTGTGGCGAATCCAGGATCGCGTCGACCGCGACCTTGTCGCCGTGCACGACGTTGAACACCCCGTCGGGCAGGCCGGCCTGCGCCCACAGCTGAGCGATGAGCATTGACGCGGACGGATCGCGTTCGCTGGGCTTGAGCACAAAGGTGTTGCCGCAAGCGATCGCAACCGGGTACATCCACGCGGGCACCATCGCGGGGAAGTTGAACGGGGTGATACCCGCGACGACCCCAAGCGGCTGGCGGAATGAGTACGAGTCGACGCCCGCGGAAACCTGATCGGAGTACTCACCCTTGAGCAGCTGCGGAATTCCGCAGGCGAACTCGACGACCTCCATGCCGCGCTGCGCTTCCCCTCGGGCATCGGAGAGAACCTTGCCGTGTTCGTCACTGACGATGGTGGCCAGCTCGTCGAGGTGGTCGAACATCAGCTGGCGAAACGCGAAGAGCACCGACGTCCGGCGCGACAGCGACGCCTCGCGCCAGTCGTCGCACGCCTTGCCGGCGGCCTGGACGGCCAGATCAACGTCGGCCGGCTCGGCGAGCAGCACTTGCGCCTGTCGCTCACCGGTCGCGGGATTCCAGACCGGGGCGGTACGCGTCGACGAGCCTGCGGTGGTGCCGCCGTTGATCCAATGCTGGATGGTCCTCATGGCGGTTCCTTCACAGGTAGTTCCGTTGGGCGCGCTTCGCCCGCTCGTATTCGATGCGCGCACTGGTTGTGGTGTCGAGGGTGGCGACCTCGGCGACGGGCACGTCCCACCAGGCGTTGCCGTCCGGCGCCGCGACCAGCGGATCGACCTCGATGTGCACCACGGTGGTCCGCTCGGCCGCCTTGGCCTTGGCAAGTGCCGTGCGCAGTTCGGCAATGGTCTGCACGCGCAGCATGTCGGCGCCGAGGCTTTCGGCGTTCGCGGCAAGGTCGACGGGCAGCACCTGCCCGTCGAGCCGCCCGCCCGGACCTCGGTAGCGGTAGGCGGTGCCGAAGCGTTGTGAGCCGACGGATTCCGAGAGTCGCCCGATCGAGGCGAATCCCTGGTTCTGGACCAGCACCACGATCAGCTTGACGCCCTCCTGGATCGAGGTCACCAGCTCCTGAGCCATCATCAGGTACGAGCCGTCGCCGACCATGACGAACACGTCGCGCTCGGGAGCGGCCAGCTTGACCCCGAGACCGCCGGCGATCTCGTAACCCATGCAGGAGAAGCCGTACTCGACGTGGTAACCCTTCGCGTCCCGCGTTCGCCAGAGCTTGTGCAGGTCACCGGGCATCGATCCGGCCGCCGAGACGACGACGTCACGCGGGTCGGCGATGTCGTTGACGGCACCGATCACCTCGGACTGGGCGGGTAGCGGGCCGTGACCCAATCGGTAGGCATGGTCGACGGTGCGGTCCCAGGCCGCCGCGAGATCAGCGATGCGCTGCCGGTAGTCGGGCCCGGTGTCGTATCCCGCAAGAGCGCCGCCGAATTGCTCGATTGCGATCCGCGCGTCGCCGACCACGGCGACACCCGCGTGCTTGGCGGCGTCGAAGGCAGCGACGTTGACGTTGACGAAGCGCACACCGCGTTCGGCGAAGAGCGTGCGGGATGCGGTGGTGAAGTCGGTCCACCTGGTGCCGACCCCCATGACGACATCGGCGGTTGCCGCCAGCGCGTTCGCTGCAGTGGTACCGGTCGCGCCGATCGCGCCCACCGCAAGCGGATGGTCATGCCGCAGCGAGCCCTTGCCTGCCTGCGTCTCGGCGACCGGGATGCCGGTGCCCTCGGCGAAGGCCCGCAGCACGTCGGTGGCCTCGGCGTAAATGACGCCACCGCCGGCCACGATCAGCGGACGATGGGCCGAGCGGATCACCTCCACAGCGCGGGTGAGCGCGGCCGGGTCGGGTGCCTGGCGGGCGACGTGCCACACGCGGTGCGCGAACAGCTCGTCGGCCCAGTCGAACGCCTCGGCCTGCACGTCCTGCGGCAAAGCCAGAGTCACTGCGCCGGTTTCGGCTGGGTCAGTCAAGACGCGCATCGCGGCCAGCAGCGCGGACGGCAGCTGCTCCGGACGCCAGATCCGGTCGAAGAACCGCGACACCGGACGCAAGGCGTCGTTGACGCTGATGTCGAAGGTGCGCGGATCCTCGAGCTCCTGCAGGACGGGATTCGCGACGCGAGTGCCGAATACGTCGCCCGGCAGTAGCAGGACGGGCAGCCGGTTGATCGTGGCGAGCGCCGCTCCGGTGACCAGGTTGGTGGCGCCTGGTCCGATCGACGTGGTGACGGCCAGCGTCGAGAGCCTGTTGCGCATTCGCGCGAACCCGGCCGCAGCATGCACCATGCCCTGCTCGTTACGGCCCAGCAGGTAGCGCAATGATCCTGGATCAGTCAGCTCGGCTTCGAGCAGCGCCTGGCCGACGCCCGCGACATTGCCATGCCCGAAGATGCCGAAGCAGCCCTCGATCAGCTTGTGCTCGACACCGTCGCGTTCGCTGCGTTGAGCCGCGAGGAATCGGACGAGCGCCTGCGCCACGGTGAGCCTCATGCGCGGACCTTCGCCAACGGCAGCCGCGCATCGACCGGCTGATTGACCCAGGTGTCGCGAACCCACGCATGCGCCGGGTCGTCGCTGATCGCCCACGCCCGCGGGCCGGGACCAGCCATCACGTTCAGGTAGTACAGGTCGTATCCCGGCGCAGCCATCGACGGTCCGTGCCAGCCGTGCGGGATCAGCACGACGTCACCGGTACGGACCTCGGCCAGGACGTCGATGGGACGCTCCGTGGTGCCGTACACCCGCTGATAGGCGGGGCCGTCGCGGTCGACTTCGTAGTAGTAGATCTCCTCGAGTTCAGACTCGCCCGGGCGCCGCTCGTCGTGCTTGTGCGGCGGGTAGGAAGACCAGTTGCCCCCCGGTGTGATCACCTCGCAGGCGATGATCCGGTCGGCGGCCAGCACGCCGGGTAGCCCGAAGTTGTGCACCTCGCGTGAGCACGGGCCGGCGCCGCGCAGTTCAACTGGAACATCGGCGGCGGTTACGTGCCGGAAGGCGCCCGGCGCCGAGGCACGTGCGGTCGCGAGCGCGAATCGACCACCGCCGTCGCTGCGAACCACCAGCGCCGAGTCTCGCGGCACGTACGCCACGTCTGTGACGCCAGAAAACACGTTGTCACGCCCGGCGAGGTCAGCACGCTGACCATCGGCCTGGACCGTGCACGCCCCGGACAGCGGCACCACGATCGTCTCGTTGACCCCGGCGGGCACCGTCCGCTCCGCACCAGGCGCAAGTTCCAGGATCCTCAGGCCGGTGTAACGCCAGCCCGCCGACTCGGGGCCGATGTCGAGCGCGAAGTCGCGGCCCGCCGAGTCGGCACGTCGCCGGTGCAGCCCGTTCATGTCCGTGCCACCTCGGCGAGTCGGCCATCGACGCTCAGGTCACCCATCGCTTACCGCCACCAGCGCCTCGACCTCGTCAGTGGTCGGCATCGCCGTCGAGCACTCCAACCTCGACGCCACGATCGCACCGGCCGCGTTCGCGAAGCGCACCGTGCGTTCCAACGGCCAGCCCGCGAGTAGTCCGTGGCACAGCGCGCCTCCGAACCCGTCCCCGGCGCCCAGGCCGTTGACCACCTCAACGGGCAGCGGCGGCGTCTCGACCACCTCGTCGCGGGTGCATGCCAGGACCCCTTTCGGACCCTGCTTGATGAGCGCGAGTTGCACGCCGGCATCCAGCAGCGCCGCGGCGGCTCGATGTGGATCGCTCTCGCCGACCGCGATCTCGCATTCCTGCCGGTTGCCCACTGCAACCGTGACGCGCTGCAGCGCTTGGGCCGCCTGCTCTCGGGCTTCAGCGACCGATGCCCAGAACATCGGCCGGTAATCCAGGTCCAGGATGGTCAACGGCGCGCGGCCACGCGCCTGCCACGCCGCGTGATGGGCAGCGCGGCTGGGTTGCTCAGCCAGACCGGTGACCGTCGCCCAGAAGATCCGGGCCTCGGCGATCGCGGCGAGGTCAAGCTCGGCAGGCTCGATGACCAGGTCGGGCGCCCTGGGCTCGCGATAGAAGTACAGGGGGAAGTCGTCCGGCGGAAAGATCTCGCAGAACGTGATCGGCGTCTTCAGCCCGGTCACCGGCGTGACGTAACGGTCGTCAACTCCGAGTTCTCGAAGGGCGCGATGCACGAAGCGGCCGAAGGGATCGGCCCCGGTGCGGGTAATCACGGCGCTGCGCCGACCGTGCCGGGCAGCTGCGACCGCGACGTTGGTGGCAGTGCCGCCCAAGAACCTGCCGAACCTGTCGACGTCCTCGAGCCGGACGCCACCTTGCAGCGGATACAGGTCGACGCCGACCCGCCCGATGGTGATCAGATCGAAGCGTTCCATCGTGCTCGCCAGCGTGCGACTCCCGGCTTCGCAAGTCAATCAACCGACGTTGGCCGCACGGCCGGGGTACTGCGAATATCGTGACCGACCGAGGTCAGGCACTTGCCGTCCGTCAATCGCCATTTCCACCCGTGCATCTGGCAGGTGAGCACGTCCCCGTCGACACTGCCGAAGCGCGACAGATCGGCCTTCAGGTGCGGACAACGCCGTTGCACGTCCCAGCCGTCGAGGTTGGTCATCTCGGCCGCTTCGGCACTGTTCTGCTCGGCGAACCAGCCCTCGGCGTAGTTGAGTCGCTCCTCGGACAGGCACTTGAAGAACACGTAGATGAACTCGTTGTACGGGCCGACGCGCTGAGCGGAGAACCGGCACGACAGGAACAGGCTATTCACCCAGTCGATCTCGTGGTCGGCGATCAGCTGCTCGAGGTAGGCGCGGCGGGTGCGGAACCGGTAGCGCACCTTTTCTCCGGCGTAGACGCGCACCTCGCGGGCGAGGAAATCGAGCAGCATGTCGACGTCGCCCCGCTCAGCGTCCTCGGCGGTGAAGCGCACCCCGCCGTTGATGCCGGCCGCCATGTGGTCGGCTTCTTCCAGCAGCGGGGTGAACCAGTCGCGGATGGCACCGAGAACATCGATTTCCGGGCGCGCCCAGCCAGCCTTTGTCGCCTCGACCTCGGGTTGACGGCGGGACTGATAGGCGCGCAGATATGCCACCTTGCCGTCGAACACCAGCACCGGATCGTACGGGTGAGCCACCGGGCAACCCGGCTGCGCCACCTCGGCGACGGTGCCTGGCAGCAGCAGCCGACCCTCGTCGTGTCCCTTCTCCCGTAGCCAATTCAGATACACCGACTGGTCGGGGAAAATATTCGACTCGTCGCCGAAGATGTCGTTGAAGCCCCACAGCTCCTCATCGAGGAAGCACGGCGGCCCCGCCGTCGGGAAGACGAACCGCGCCCCCAGCTCGTCGATATAGCGCAGGGTTCGGTCGAACTGCCGGTCACGCTTGGTCTGTCCAAGTGCCTGCTTGGCACGCTTGGGCAGCTCGTAAACCATCGGGAACCAGATCGCCCCGGAGAATTGGATCAGATATGCGTCGACCGGTCCCAGCTCGCGGAATACATCGAGGTCGGCGGGACGGGCGTCATTCTGGTTGAGCAGCCGCTGCTCGCCGTCGTAGACCCATAGCGACGAATCGCCGATCGGGCCATCGGTGGGCGAGGTCAGAGACTGGATCATCACCTGCAGCCCGTCCAGCTCGACCGGTTCGCCCGCCACCGTCTCGACGAAGCGATGGAAGCCGAGGTCGTGCAGCGCGTCGCGTAGTTCGGTCGTCGGATACTCCGGCAGCAGCACGGTCGCGTCCTTATTGACGTGCTTGGCCAGATGCTCGGGGTCGAAATGGTCGTGGTGCAGGTGGCTGACGAATAGGTAGTCGGCGCGGCCGAAGCGGTCCCAGTCGAGCTCGCTGTTGTCGGGGAACGGGAACCACGAGCCGAAGTACGCCGGATTGACCCACGGGTCGGTGAGGATGCTGCCGTGGGCGGTCTCGATGTAGACACTGGCATGCCCCAGCCCGGTCACTCGCATCTGGTTCAGAACTCCCGCTTCGGTGGACGTCGGCTACGACGGTAGCGGGCGGCTGCGCCATGAGGCGCGATGGGCGGGACGACGAAGCCAGCACCGAAACATAGGAATCCGGCCGCGGTCGCGATGCCTTCGGGCCCACTTCCACGCAATGTCTCTTGGGTAGCCGCGAGAGCGGGAGCGAGTCGCTCCCCCGCCGCGAGCTGGCGGTGCAGGCCGAGCATCAGTGGCTTCGTATGCAAGTCCAGTACGGGCAGGACGGACGCGACAAGCTGGGCGCTGCCCTGGCTGAGCAGCGTCGCAGTCAGGCCCAGCAACTCATCACCGGCGGGGACGACCGGGCGCCCCGTGTCGCACGCAGCGACGACGACGGTGTGCGGAGGGCGGCGCAATCGTTCCAGGTCGTAGATCATCAATGGTCCATCGGCGAGCCACAGTGAGCCGAATTGCGGATTGTCCGCCCGTACCCGGCCATGCGCAGCAAGGTGCAGCAGGGCTGCACCCTCCGCCGCTGAACCAACAGCGGCGACCGTCGCCTCGCGGTCCAGGAGCGGCGCCACTCCGTGCACCCGCGCGATCGCGGCGGCTTCAGCATGCGCACCGCTCAGTGCTGGCCCAGACGCGACCACCACAGGTCCCGGTACCGAGGTTGCGGACATCGCCGTATGCCACAAGGACGCCGACGGAGAGACCGTCACCGGACGGCCCACACAGGATGGCAGCACCGACCATGGCAGCCATTGCAGAGCACCGGTCGGGACAACGAGAAGTGGCCGGTCGGCGATGTGTCGGAGCGGACGAAGCATGACGTCGTCGAGACGCGCGGCGGTGGAGAACAGCAGGTCTGCAGCGGCGCGACGGCTCTGAGCTGAGACGTTGTGACGCGTCAGCCTATGTAGTGCGAACGGCAAGCGAGCCGCTAGACCGATGACGTCGCCGATTTCGGCAAGGGTGTGCATCCTCGCTCGACCGTCGACAACCGTGAGCGCAAACAATGTGCCATCGAGCGCGATGTATTCGACGACGGCCACGTCTGGCATCGCGCGCACCAATTCGGCCGGCGAGGAGAAGCGAGCTGCGGACCGTGAACCGGCCCCGGCCTGCGACGAGCGCTCTCGTCGCGTGTGAGCACGGATCTCTCCCTCCAGGACGATCTGCCGCTGGAGCAGCGCCGCACTTGCACGCCCTGCCGAACGGAGCTCGTTGATGTCATGAGCGACCACCCGCAATTCCGCGGTCAGGTCGCCGAGCGACGGATCGTCGACGAAGGATGCCTTCTGGTTCAGGTGGCTGGCCCGTCCCAGCTCCGCCCAGTAGAAGGCTTTTCGGGCCGATCCTTCGCCGACCGCAATCCGCAATCCAAGTTCGGCGAGCTCACCCCGGTGGGACGCCACATGTGCCCGGAGCTCGGTGGCCCCGATCGCGGCGGCATAGTCGTCGAGGATGCGCAGTCCGGCGCGTGCTGCGGATTGGGCTCCGCGCAAGTCGCCGCCGGACTGGCGCAAGAGTCCTTCGGCATGCCACGCGCCCGCCCGGATCGTGGCTTTGCTGCCCACACGTGAATGGCTTGCACTCGCGAGTAGACCTCGAGCCTGTCGGCTGCTGCCCTTCTGCAATGCGACCCGGGCCATTGCGAGCCGAGCGTCGAGGACGACATTCGGCCACAGTCCCTTCGTCTGAGCCGCGGCGACCTGCAGTTCCGCGGCGCGCACGCGTGAAGCGTCCCCAGCGAGCGCCAGCGTGAGGACCAGGACGCGGGCCACCGCAGCAAGTTCAGGGTGCCCGAGCCGATCCAGATCTCGCGCCGCGCGCTGCGCTTGCAGCTGGGCCGCATGATCGTTGCCGGACAGCTTCTCCGCACGGGCGAGCAACAAACGAGCCTCGGGCACAATGGAGTACCGGCGTTCGGCTATGCAGGCGTCGAGTGCCTGCAGGGCTGCTTCGCGGGCCTCTCGCACCAGTCGCGCCGATAGCAACAATTCGCTTCGATCCCGCAGCAGCGGCCCCACGTCGGACCCCACCCGGCGCATGCCGATCTCGGCCTGGTCGAAATACCGCAGCGCCGCCGGGATATCGCCACGCAGAGTCTCGACGTATCCGAGGTTGTGGTGGACGATGCTCAGCGATAGATGGGCACGCAACTGCCCGTACAGCCGCTCGGACTCAAGCATGTCCGAGACAGCCCCGCTCAGATCGCCGCGGTGAGCTCGTCCCACTCCGCGGTTCTGCAGCACCCGGGCCACCCACGACGTGTCGCCGGCGCGACGCAGCTTTGCCAGCGCATTGCGGTAATCCTCCAGGGCTTTGTCGTAGTGGCCCAGCTGGTGGCGGATCGCTCCGCGCTGCGCCAGCGCTCGCGCACGCTCCACACCACTCGAGGCCTGAAGGGCATGCTCGATCGACCGGAGGGCGGCTCCTGGTCGCCCGCGCCAACTGAGGATGAAGGCCTTGGTCATCTGCGCTTCGGCAGAAAGCACCGGCATCTTCGCGCGCCGCGCCAGCCGGACGGCCTGTTGCAGAAATTCCAGCGCCGCGTCGAGATCCTGGAGATGGAACGCGGCCAGCCCCTGCGCGCGAGCTGCTACCGAGCCAGCAGCCGGGTCGGCATCACCGCGCGCAGCGCGAGCCGCGACGTCCGCCAGCTGCGCCGATTGGCGCGGATCAACCTCAGCAAGACGGATGGCTTCGCGGCCAAGGTCGGCCGTTGTCGACACGCCCACTCGGCCAACCCCCTTCCGCCCGCGCCGGTTCGTTGTCATTCTCGTGTATCAGGCGGTCGCGAGCCGCCTCCTCTGACTCGAACAGCAGTCACGGACGAGCTTTGTAGGAGCCAGAATGCGGGCAGAACGACCGAGGCGCGACGAACTGGCGACCGACGAAATCATCGTGGCGATCGATCACCTGGCGGTGGTCAAGCACGAGCTCGAAAAGCTGCGCGACCTCGATGTTCTCGTCAACGATCCAGAAATCCTCGATGACGACGACCGACTGCGACTGGCACGCGTCAAGATCCAATTCTTGTCGGACGTAGTCGCTGCCCAAAACGACGTGCTCGAGTCGACGGCCGGCACGAATATCTCGGAGATCATCGGGATGGTCCGCGACCAATGTCGTTACCAGTATCGCGGTTGGGTCCCCACCCTCGGGAAGAACCGCGTCCTGAGCGGTATCGGTGGCGAAGGTGGCCAAGTCACCGGTGGCGGAGGCCAGGTGACCGGTGGCGGAGGCCAGGTGACCGGTGGCGGAG
>JBDUCV010000039.1:0-21479 GCA_040003255.1 Actinomycetota bacterium | reverse complement strand
CATTGCGGACCGGGCCCGAGCAGCCAGATGCGGCTCAGCGGCCAATACCGACAGCGGGGCCCACGCCGCAGCGGGGTGGCTCAACGCGACGGCCGGTTGTACCTCGACGATCGACCCGAACGGTTCGGTGGTTCCCGGCCCCAGCGCGGCCCGGGCGGCCGGTTCGGACAGCTCACGGGTGCCGGCGAGCCGGCGTACCTCGTGCTGCAAAGCCTCGATGTCGGAGCCGATCACCCGCGTCGTCTCGATCCGCTCCAGCCGCAGTTGGCCGTTGACTTTCTCGACGAGGTCATTGCGCAGACCAGCCACCTCGGTACGCAGCGCGGACAGCTCCTCGCGCAGCACCTTCTCCAGCTCGCGGCGCAGCATCACCTCCAGCTGCAGTTCGTACGCGCGCCGCCCAGCGGCCTCGCGTTCGAGCTCGAGTTCGTGGCTGTGGCGCAGTTCGAGCTCGCGGCCCGGACTAAGAGATTCGCGGCCTGGGCTAAGAGGTTCGTGGGCAGTACGGCGGGGGCCGATCAGGGTAAAGCCCCCGATCAGGGCGCTCCACGCCCCGAGCAACGCTCCGATGGTCACCTGCTTGCGGGTGTCGCCGATCACGACGAGCAGTACGGCGGCAACACCGAGGGCAAAGGCGACCACGATCAAGATCGTCCGCGCTACGCCCCGGGCGGGACGGTCGGGCAGGACGGACATGAGCCGAGTTTACCCGGCCGGAATTGAGGTTTCGGCCGACAGAGAGTGCCGCGGCTCACCGTGCGACTTTGGAGCCGGCTGCCGGTCGCGGCGCACCTGCTTACGCGTGAGTGCTGCGTGATGGATTATTGCTCGACCTCGTGGCGCAACTGTTCGGCTGTGTTGCCAGGATCGACGCCGGCCCGCTCGAGCAGCAGCCCGGCGACGGTGATTAAGGCGGCCGCCGTCAACAGCGCGATGGCGACTCGCAAATCGTTGCCCGCTATCCGCACCGTCCGGGCAGAGGGCGCTACTTTCACGATCACCGCCGCGGCCCCTCCCGCCACCGCCGCGCCGACCAACGCCGACGCCTTGCCGAGTGCGACGCACCGGGCGATGACAATGGCCGCCATCGGCTTCGCATCCGGCTCATGGCGGACCGCGCCACGAACCCGGCGGGCGGCCACCAACTCCGCGACACCGAGCGCCGCTATCGGGATGACGATCGGATATTGCAGCGGCGGCACCGAGTCATATGTCAGCCGAAGCAGCAGGAACACCAGGACGCCGACGACGACAAACGCGGCGAGCAGATCAGCGACAGCGGTGCGCCGCATCAGATCAGCCCCAGATCGCGACGACGACGAACGCCGGCCACTTCGTCCGCGTCGAGGGCGGCGATCAGGTCGGCGACGCAGCCCTGTGGCAAGGTGGCATCCGGATCAGCGGCCAGCCACGGAACGAGCACGAACGCCCGCTCGGCCGCCCGGGGGTGCGGCAGGGTGAGATCCGGGTCCGCGCTGCGGATGTCGTCCACGGCCACCACGTCCACGTCCAGCGTGCGTGAGCCCCAGCGCACCTTGCGCGTGCGTCCGGCCGCCCGTTCGGCGGCATGCGCACGTCGCAGCCACTCGCGCGGCTCAGCCGCCGGGTCGTCGGCGATCAGCACCGCATTGAGGAAATCTGGCTGCGGCACCGGCCCCCAGGGCGCGGTGTCATACACCGGCGAGACAGCGATCAGCCACGGGCGCAATGCCTCGACCGCGGCGCGAAGGAGTTCGAGCCGATCCCCGAGGTTCGAGCCGATGGACAGCACCGCGCGGCTCACTCACGTTCCCTGCGGATCGTGACGGTGACATCGTCGAATGTCAGCGGGATCGGTGCCTGCGGCTTGTGCACGGTGACCGTCGCGGCGGCGACCCGGGCGTCGGCAAGGCAACTATCGGCCAGCCGTTGGGCGAGCGTCTCGATCAGGTTCACCGGCTTGCCGGCGATCACCGCGGCCAGCGCCGCGGCGAGCTCGCCGTAGTGCACCGTGGCCGAGACGTCGTCTGATGCGGCGGCCGGGCGGGTGTCGAGCTCGAGGTCGACGTCAACGACGAAGTCCTGCCCGTCGCGCCGCTCGTGGTCATACACGCCGTGCCGCCCGTGCACCCGCAAGCCGCTAAGCGTGATCCGATCGGTCATCGCGCTGCCTGCAGGATCGCGGCGGAAGCGAGCGCCGCGTCGACGTTCGGCCGGACCTCGTGCACCCGTACGCCCCAGGCACCGTGCAGGGCGGCGTGCGCGGTGAGGGCAACGGTCGCATTCTCCCGGTCGTCGACCGGACGCGGGGTCGCGTCGGGAGCTGTGAGCAAAGTGCCGAGGAAGGACTTGCGGGACGCCCCGACCAATACCGGCAGGCCGATCGCGATCAGCCGGTCGAGCTGGGCGAGCAGCGCCCAGTTGTGCTCGGCGGTCTTGGCGAAGCCGAGTCCCGGATCGATCACCAGCTGATCCCGCTCGACCCCGGCCCGCTCGGCGGCGGCCACTCGCTCGGCGAGTTCGCGGACCACGTCGTCCACCACGTCCCCGTAGTGGGCAAGTTGCTGCATACGTCGGCTGTGGCCGCGCCAGTGCATCAAGATCCAGGGGCAGCCGGCCTCACGGGCTACCCGGGCCATGTCCGGATCCCCCAGGCCACCGGACACGTCGTTGATCACCGTCGCACCGGCGGCGAGCGCGGCCTCAGCCACCGCAGCTCGGTAGGTGTCGACGCTGACCGGCACACCGGCCGATGCCAGTCCACGCACGACGGGCAGCACCCGGCGGATCTCCTCCTCTGGGGCCACCCGGTCGGCGCCGGGACGGGTGGACTCGCCGCCCACATCGACCAGGTCGGCGCCGTCCGCGCGCATCGCCAGCCCATGTTCGACCGCGCCGTCGACGGAGGTGTACCGGCCGCCGTCGGAGAAGGAATCAGGGGTGACGTTGAGGACACCAATGACGACGATCCGGTCTCGCCGGCGGGGCAGCATCATCTGTTGAGGAGCGTGATCGCCTCGGCGCGGGTACGCGCGTCGCTCTGGAAGATCCCCCGGACCGCGGAGGTGACAGTGCGTGACCCGGGCTTGCGGACCCCCCGCATCGCCATGCACAGGTGCTCGGCCTCGACCACGACGATGACGCCCTTGGGCTGCAGCCGGCTCATCACCGCGTCCGCCACCTGTGCAGTCAGTCGCTCCTGCACCTGCGGCCGGCGCGCGTAGAGGTCGACGACGCGAGCCAGCTTGGACAACCCGGTGATCCGGCCGTCGTCGCCCGGTATGTAGCCGACCGCGGCAGTGCCGTGCCACGGGACGAGGTGATGCTCGCAGGTCGAGTACAGCGCAATGTCCTTGACCAGGACCAGCTCGTCGTGGTTTTCGTCGAACGTCGTCTGCAGAACCTCATCGGGGTCGACGAACAGGCCGCCGAAGATCTCGGCGTAGGAGCGGGCGACCCGCTCGGGGGTGCGCTTCAGGCCGTCCCGGTTTGGATCTTCGCCGATGGCGAGCAACAGCTCTCGGATCGCGGCGGCCGCACGCGGCTCGTCGACGCCCGCCTTGGTCACGGTGCGCCCTGCGTGCCGCCGTCCGTACCTTGCTGTCCGTGCCGCGGGCCACCCTCGGGATAACTCGGGTAGCTGCCGGGTGGTGGTGGCGGGGGGTACCCACCGGACTGGCCGTATGGCGTTCCGTATGAGGTCGGCCCCCCGTAAGGGCCGGGCGGCCCGTAGGCGTCTGGCGGTCCATAGCCGCCGGACGCGCCTGGCCCGCCAGGCGGGGTCGGGAAGCTGGGCTGCGGCTGCTGGCCGGGCATGGCGACCGGCTGGCCGTTCTGCGAGCCCTTCGGGTAGGCGCCGTTCTGCTGGCCGTTCGTGCCGTTCGAGCGGGCGCTGACCGGGATCTCGACCGGCGGACGGTCACTGGGGGTGCGCTTGCCAAAACCGGCGAACGAGTTGTGCGGGGGCCGCTTGCGGACCGGGGCGAGGATCCGCTCGAGATCGTCCTTGGCCAGCGTCTCCTTCTCGACCAGCTGCAGCACCATCGCGTCGAGGACGTCGCGGTACTGCACCAGTATCTCCCACGCTTCGTCGTGGGCCGCCTCGATCAGGTCGCGCACCTCGGAGTCGATGTCGGCCGCGATGTCCTCGGAGTAGTCACGCTGGTGGCCATAGTCGCGTCCCATGAACGGTTCGGCGTCGCCGGTGCCGTACTTGACGGCACCGAGCTTGGAGCTCATGCCGTACTCGACGACCATCGCGCGGGCGAGGCCGGTTGCCTTTTCGATGTCATTGGCCGCGCCGGTGGTCGGCTCGTGGAATACCAGCTCTTCGGCAGCACGGCCGCCCAGGGCGTACACCAGCTGGTCGATGATTTCTGACCGGGTCTGGGTGTAGCGGTCCTCGAGCGGCAGCACCAGGGTGTGCCCCAGCGAGCGACCCCGAGGCAGGATCGTCACCTTGTGCACCGGGTCGAGGTTCGGCATCGCCCACGCCGTCAACGCGTGGCCGGACTCGTGATAAGCGGTCACTCGCTTTTCTTTGTCGCTCATCGCCCGGGTCTTGCGCTCAGGCCCGGCGATGACGCGATCGATCGATTCCTCGAGCGCCTTGTTGTCGATCAGCCGACCGCCGGTGCGGGCGGTCAGCAGCGCCGCCTCGTTGATCACATTCGCCAGATCGGCGCCGGTGAAGCCCGGGGTACGCCGGGCGATGATCGACAAGTCGACGTCGGGTGCGAACGGCTTGCCCTTGGCGTGCACGGCGAGCACGGCCTTGCGGCCCTCGACGTCGGGCGGTGAGACGGCGATCTGCCGATCGAAGCGACCGGGGCGCAGCAGCGCTGGGTCGAGGATGTCGGGACGGTTCGTGGCCGCGATCAGGATCACGCCGCCCTTGACGTCGAAGCCGTCCATCTCGACCAGCATCTGGTTCAGCGTCTGCTCGCGCTCGTCGTGGCCACCGCCGAGGCCGGCGCCGCGGTGCCGGCCGACAGCGTCGATCTCGTCGACGAAAATGATCGCCGGGGCATTCGCCTTGGCCTGCTCGAACAGGTCACGCACCCGGGAAGCACCGACGCCGACGAACATCTCGACGAAGTCCGAGCCGGAGATCGAGTAGAAGGGGACGCCCGCCTCGCCCGCGACGGCCCGCGCCAACAAAGTCTTGCCGGTACCGGGCGGACCGTAAAGCAGCACCCCCTTGGGGATCTTGGCGCCGAGCGCCTGATACCGCGCTGGGTTCTGCAAAAAATCCTTGATCTCGTGCAGTTCCTCGATCGCCTCGTCGGCGCCGGCCACGTCGGCGAAGGTGGTCTTTGGGGTGTCCTTGCTGACCAGCTTGGCCTTGCTACGGCCGAAGCTCATCACCCGGTTGCCGCCGCCTTGCACCTGGCTCATCACGAAGAACAGCACACCGACGATCAGCACGATCGGCAACAAGCTGATCAGCAGCGACATCCAGCCGTTGCCGCGGGTGACGTTGGTGGTGAAAGTGGAATCCTTCTGGCCGGACAGCGCGTTGTAGATCGACGTGGTGGCGTCGGCCGGGTAAGAGGTACTGATCTTGCTGTCGCCGTTAAACGCTTGTTTGAGTTCCAGGTCGAGAGTCTGTTCCTTGTCGTGGATGACGGCGCTCTTGACGTTGCCGGAGGTGATCTGCGAGAGCGCCTCGGATGTCTTGACGGAGGTGTAGTCAGTGCCGCCCGCGATCACCGACTGCAAAACGAAGAACAGCAGCACAATGAGCAAGCCCCACAGCCACCATGACCTGACTAGCCGCTTACGATCCATAGCGTCATCGCGGGGTGCCGTGACGGCCCGCGCTCCTCCTGCTCAGGCGATACAAATTCACTGCGAACGGTACACGTCGGAACGGTCGCGTCCCGCACCATGATCAGTGCAACGTCGCCAGCTGGACCGGCGTTCCACGGCCCCGTGCACTCTCAGCCAGCGGCCAGCAAGCGGGGGTCAGCCCCCGTAGATCGAGGGCTTGAGCCGGCCGATGTAGGGCAAGTCGCGGTAGCGCTCGGCGTAGTCCAGCCCGTAGCCGACGACGAATTCGTTGGCGATGTCGAACCCGATGTAACGCACCGGGACATCGACCTTGATGGCATCGGGTTTGCGGAGCAAGGCCACGATCTCGATGGACGCAGGGTGCCGGCTGGCGAGGTTCTTCAGCAGCCACGACAAGGTCAGGCCGGAATCGATGATGTCCTCGACGATGAGTACGTGCTGTCCGGCGATGTCGCGGTCGAGATCCTTGAGGATCCGCACCACGCCAGACGACGTGGTCGAGCTGCCGTAAGAGCTGACCGCCATGAACTCCATCGTGGACGGCCGATTCAGCGCCCGGGCCAGATCTGACATGAACATCGCCGCGCCCTTGAGCACACCGACCAGCAACGGTTCGCGGTCGGCGTAGTCGGCATCGATCTGCGACGCCAGCTCGGTGATCTTTGTGCAGATCTGTTCGCTCGTCACCAACACGGCGTCGATGTCGGCGTCGAGCACGGACACGGGCTACTCCTCGGCTGGCGTGGCCGCGGGAACGACGCGACGCATGGTCAGCCTGCCAGACGTCCGCGTCACGACACAGCCGCCCGGCAGGTCGATCGGACCCTGCCCGTGCCAGCCGCCGACCATTGCATCCAGCGCGGCGAGATGGGTTGCGGTCAGCGGTCCGGCGCCGCACTTCGCCGTCCACAGCCGCAGCACGCGCGAGCGGATCGCCGGCGCGAGGTTAACGAGCTCGGCCACCGGCAGGACGTGCTCGTCGCCGACGTCGGCGAGCGTGCACTCGGCGACGGCGTCGAGGGCGTCCAGATCGTCGCGAATGAGCTCGGCGGTGCGGGCCAGCGCTCCGGCGACACCACCCTGCAACACGTCTTCGAGCAGCGGCAGCACCTCACGCCGCAGCCGTACTCGGGTGAACGCCGAGTCGGCGTTGTGCGGGTCGTCCCACGGTGTGAACCCAAGCGCCACGCAGGCGGCGACGGTCGTGGTGCGGCGCACGCCGAGCAGCGGGCGCAGGTACCGCCCGTCGACAGCACGCATGCCAGCGATGGAGCGCGGCCCTGATCCACGGCCGAGCCCGAGCAGCACGGTCTCGGCCTGGTCGTCGAGGGTGTGCCCGAGCAGGACGGCCGCCCCGGCGGCATCAGCCGCGGCGGACAGCGCGGCGTACCGGGCGTTTCGGGCAGACGACTCGAGACCACCGCCCGTCCGCACCTCAACCCGCACAACCTGCACCGGGTCGAACCCGAGCTCGTAGCCGATCGCTGCCACTGTCCGTGCCTGTGCCGCGGAACCCGGCTGTACGCCGTGGTCGATGGTGATCAGCCCGGCTGGCAGGCCACGGCGCGACGCCTCGAACGCGGTCGCCGCAGCCAGGGCGAGCGAGTCGGCGCCGCCGGAACAGGCGACCAGCGCCGGCCGATCACCCAGGACACGACGGACGGCATGCCGGACCTCGGCGACCGCGGCGTCGGGGCCCATCGGTCCTCCTAGCCGTGGACGCGGGCGATCCACTCGTTCGGCGCGGCGATCTCGCGTTTGCTGGGCAACGCGGCTTTCGACGTCCAAATCGAGTTGAAGCCGTCGAGGCCGACTTTGTCGACGACCGCGCGCACGAACGCGGCTCCGTCGATGTACTGCCGGGTCTTTGCATCCAGGCCCAGGATTCGCCGCAGCAGCCGGTCGAGCGGGTTGCCGCCTTTGCGCCGGCGCACCCCGAAGCGCTGCTCGATGTGCTTCTGGGTAGGGATGACGTCGCGCGACACCGCGTTCATCACGTACTCGGCGTGCCCTTCGACCAGCGACATGAATGCGGTCAGCCGGTCGATCACCTCCCGCTGCTCAGGGGTGGCCAGCGCGGCCACGAGCCCTTCGCCATCGCCCCGCCCTCGGGCGACGTTGACCAGCTCGCCCAGCGCGCCACGCACCCGAGCCCGCAGCGCGTCCGGATCGGCTTCGACGATGGTGGACAGCGCGGCCACTTCGTCGAGCATGTGCTGGCGCAGCCACGGCACCGCAGTGAACTGCACCCGATGAGTGACCTCGTGCAGGCAAACCCAGAGCCGGAAATCGGCCGGGTCGACGCCCAGCTGCTGCTCGACCGAGACCACGTTCGGGGCGACGAGCACCAGCTGCCCGTCCGGACGATCGAAGAACTCGAACTGGCCAAGCACCTTGCCGGACAAGAAGCCGAGGATCGCCCCTGCCTGAATGCCGGTGATCCGGCCGCCAATTGCCTCCCCCACTGGGCCGATCTTGTTTGCCGCGCTCAGCTTGTCGACGATCGGCGTCATGACGGTGCGCATTCCGCTCGCGTTCACGTCGATCCAGCCAGCCCGGTCGATCACGCGGGTGACCGCCGTTACCGGTGGCTCGGTCAACCGGGTCAACTCGGCGACGTGGCCGGCGGCGACGTCGGTGGCGCGATAGAGGTCGGCGACGACGCGGTCAGCCGCGTCCCGCGACACCGCCGGCGGGGCCGGGCTCAGTCGCTTGGCCGAGCGAGCCGCTAGATCCCAGTCGATGAGCGCGGAAGCCATGCCGTCACGGTACCGAGCGGTCGGGCAGCGAGCCGCCACGGTGCCCGCGGTCGAAGCCGGCCGCCCGACCGGGAAGTCAGACGGTGCCGTCGTCCTTGTTGAGCATGTCCTTCGCCTTTTCTTGACCGAGGTCGACCTTGTCGGCGTACTTGCCGCTGGTCTTGTCGTCGACCGTGTCGCCGACCTTGTCGATGCCGCCCTCGACGCGGCCCTTGTTCTGACCGAACATTTCTTTGATCTTGTCCATGAAACCCATCTCGACACTCCTTGGTGAGCGCCTACATGCTCACGGACTCGTGCGCACGGGCAATGACAGCATTCCTAATCGTCAGCCTAAGGGGAAGGGCCGCCGCCGGGGACTTCGCGATGAGCGCAATCCGGCCACTACTCCGATCTGGTGCACGAACGTCCCTCGGCCTTGCTGCGAGGACGCCGGCTGGGCGCGATCAGCCGCACCCGCAACCGGCTAGCGCGGTGGCCACCGCGTCGAGCGCCGCCTGGGCCGCAACGGTGTCGGCGTGGGTCGGGCCAACCCGGTCGGCGATCAGCACGAAGCTCAGCAGTCGGCCGTCCTTGTCGTGGACGACTCCAGCCAGCGTGGACACCGACGTCAGGGTGCCGGTCTTGGCGCGCACGACGCCGAGTGCGGACGACCGCAGGAAGCGGTTGGCAAGGGTGCCGGTCCAACCGGCGACGGGCAGCCCGGCCAGCACCGTGCCGAGTGTCGGCTGGGTGACGGCC
Organism: Actinomycetota bacterium; assembly: GCA_040003255.1. GTDB lineage: Bacteria > Actinomycetota > Actinomycetes > Mycobacteriales > Jatrophihabitantaceae > JBDUCV01. The sequence continues at coordinate 12,207 of JBDUCV010000039.1, read as the reverse complement.
AGCCTCAGTAAGGCGGCCAGCGTGGCCGGGGTGAGCCGGTCCGAGGCGGCCAGCCCGCTGCCGTCGACCATGCCGGCGCCGATGTCGACACCGAACCGGGCAAGCACCGTCCGGACGGCGGTTGCCGCTCCGGCGAACGATGGCGGTGCCCCGGTCGCCAGCGCGACCTGCCGGGCCAGGCACTCGGCGATCACGTTGTCGGACTGCTCCAGCATCTGTTCCACCACTGCGCTCAGGGGTGGTGACTGCACGGTGGCGAGCGCCCGCGCCCCGGCGGTCGCCCGGCCCACGCCGACCGCCGTCGGCGGTAGACCCAATTCGCGGGCAACTGCACGACCGGCCGCGCCAGCCGGGTCGACACTGCGCGTCGCCGTGCTGGGAGCGTCTCGGGCGCCGTCCAACATGGCTGCGGTGATCGGCGCGGCGTAGGACGACGGGACGTCCTCACCTGCCCAGTTCGGCGACACCGCAGGACCGGCGAAAAGCGACGTATCGACCAAGACCCGGGTTGGCACGACACCAGCCGCGCGGAGCTGGCTGGCCAGGTCGGCGATGCGGGCCGCGCCTGCATAGCGAGTGGGCGTGCCGACTCGGGCGGCGCTCAATGTCGGGTCGCCGCCTCCGACGAGCACGACGGTGCCCACGGTGGTCCCGGCGACGATCCGGGTGCTGAGCCGGTCGGTCGGTGTATGCACCGTGAGCAGGGCCACGGCGGTGGCGATCTTCGCCGTCGAGGCGGGCGCGGCTGGCGTCAACCCACCCCGCCGCAGCAGGGTTGCGCCGGTGGCTGGATCTTGCACCTCGGCGAGCAGCCGACTGCCAAGACGCGGGTCGGCGAGTGCTCTGGCGAGCGCTCCGGACAGGCCGGCCACACTCGGCACCGGAGCGGCGCTGCTCGCCGGCATGATCGGCACCGCGATTGCTGACGCCAGCGCAGGCGGCGAAGGCGCGGGGGTGGCAGGCCTTGGCGCGGCGTCTTGATGCTCCCGGATCTTGTAACTGGTGGCGTAGCCCGCCATTCCGACACCAAGCACGAGCACGGTCGCAAGGACGATGCTTCGTCCCGGCCACCTCATGATGCGCCACACTAGGCGTCAGGCGATGTCCCGGCAGCAAGGAACAGAAAGGCAGAGCCAGTGGAATTCGACGTGCTGATCGAGATCCCCAAGGGCAGCCGAAACAAGTACGAAGTCGATCATGCGACTGGCCGGATCCGCCTCGACCGCACGCTGTTCACCTCGACGCAGTACCCGGCCGACTACGGCTACATCGAAGACACCCTCGGCGCTGATGGGGATCCGCTCGATGCCTTGGTGATGATCCAAGGTGATCCGCTGTTCCCCGGCGTGTTGGTGCGTTGCCGGGCGATCGGCATGTTTCGGATGACGGACGAGATGGGCCCCGACGACAAGGTGTTGTGCGTGCCGGTAACCGACCCGCGCCTGGAACATCTGCGCGACATCCACCACCTGCCCGAGTTCGACCGGCTGGAGATCGGTCACTTCTTCGGCGTCTACAAGGAACTCGAGCCCGGCAAGAGCGTCGAAGGCGCGTCCTGGGTCGGCCGGGTCGAGGCGGAACGGGAGATCGAAGCGTCCCGTCAACGCCTGAAGGACAACCCCGGGGCGATCGGCCACTAGCCGGCCCGTCGCCTCAGCTCGAGGTCACGGATCAACAGCCAGCGCGGTGACGGGTCGGAAGGCCCAAAACGCCCCGGGTGCCGGGTTGGCGCAGGTCAACCCCACTGCCGGTGTGCGCTCGATCAGCACGGTGATCGCGATCAGCCCATGGGGACCCGCCACGCGCACCTCGGCATGCCCATCGACGACGGGCGAAGTCGACACGACGTGGACGTCCTTCACCCTGCGCACGGCGAGGTGCTCGTAGGCGAAGGCCAGTGCCGCCTGCGCCACCGGAGGCAAGCCGACCCGCCCGCGTAGCAGCGCACCGACGACCTCACCGTCCTCGGTGGCCTCGACGAACTCGCGCGCGGCGAACGGCAGCACCCGGCCATAGAGCAGGCCCAGCGGCAGTACCAGGACGTTGGCCGCGAAGCGATCACCGCCGACGTGACTGCATTCCCACACCCGTCCGGGTCGCGTGTCGAGCAAGGCGGCAGCCACCGGGCGGCCGCGCAGCGCGCAACAGGTGTCGTGCTTGCTGTGCGCGCAGACCAGGTACACGGGGTGGTCGTCAGGGGTGCCGGTCGAACCGTCGAGCGGCAGGTCGAGCAGATCGGCGTCGCGGTGGAATCGGCCCCAGGTCAGCGCCTCCCGGCCACGCCGGCAGTCAGCCATTCCCCAGCGGCGCACGGCATCGCGCGGCGTGCGGCCGGGACGGCGGATCGCGAGAACCCGTAGCCCCGCTGCGCCCGCGCGGTTTTCGACGGCCGCCGCTACCGCAGGTTCGAAGCGCGACTCGCGTAGCCCCGCTCGGCCCCAGGGACCGGGTTGTTCCACGAGTAGCACCCGGTCGGCCGGAAATGCGGTACCGAGCATCGGATCGCCACGCAGCTGGGCGCGCAGGGCACACCGGTCGAGGGTCTCGCGGGGGTGGGGGTGGCCGGCGGAGGAAGCCGCGGTTCCGGACGTCTCGAAGGCGGCAGTCATGCAGGAACGACGATGCCTTCGCGGAGCAGGCGACGGAACAGGACGAGTTGCTCGTCGGCGTTCAGGCCGGGCAACTCGCGCGGCGTGAGCACTTCGCCCGCGAACACCGCCTTGAGCGCGGGCTCGCAGGACGCGGGCAGCGCGATCGTCTTGTCGAGCAGCACGATGCGCACCACATCGGCGTCCCGAACCTGCCGCCACCGCAAGGCCGCCCGCAGCCGCAACCGCGTCGAGCCGTCGAGCGAGTCGGCGGCTACCAACTGCGCCAACGCACCGATCGGCTCAGGGCGGGTCGATCGGATCAGCTCGTCGCCGACGAAGCGGGCGACGTCGGTCGCCGAGGCAGTGTCGAGCCACCGGTGCAGTGCGGCGACCGTGTCGCGCAGGTGGGGAGCCAACACATCGGGATCGGCCAAATCGACGCCCATCGGCAAGGAGGCGCGCAGCGCGTCATCGCGGCGGGCAGCCGTCATCAGGTGCTCGACCAGGTGCGAGCGAGTGTGCGGGTGGACGCCCACCGTCAGGTGGATCGAGACTTCGCCGAGGGCGGTCGCCGAGTGCAGGTACCCGCGCGGCAGGTAGAGCGCATCGCCGGGCTCGAGCACCACGTCGATCAGCGGCGGCTCAATGGCGCCGGCGGCGACGGCGGCACGGCGCTGGTCCCATGGCTGGTCGCGTAGCGGCTCGACCAGGACGGGGGCGTGGATGTGCCATTGCTTGCGTCCGGCGATCTGCAGCACGAAGACGTCGTGGACGTCGTAATGCGCGGCGAATCCCTGGCTTTGCGGTGGGGTGATGTAGGCGTTGATCTGGACGGGGTGTCCGAGCTCGCCGGCGAGCGCGGATCCGAAGCTGACAAGCGGTGGCCAGGTGCGGTGCAACGCTTGCAGCACCAGGGTCGAGCCGTTGGCGAGTAGGTCGAGGACCCGGTCGTCGGCAACCTGGTCGTCGGCCGTCGCGCCGGCTCCGCCGCCGCGGGTGTAACGGTCGGCGCTGATCACCGATCCGTCCTTGGCCATCCGCACAAACGGGGTGCGTAAACCGCGGCGCGACACCAACTCATCCACGGCACTCGGGTCGAGCAGATCGGCGAAGTCGCTCGTCAGCTCGGCCCGACGGGTGAGCAGTGGGGCGCGACCCCAATGTTCGGCGGCGAAGGTCGCGGCGTCGACGGCGATGCACCTCGACAGCGCGCCGGAGCGGTCGCCCTGCTGGACGACCGCTCCGGTCGGCTTGTCGATCATCGATCAGGGAGTGCCGCCGAGTCCGCTGTCCCCACCGGGAAGCCTGCCAGATCCGCCGTCGCCCGAATCCTCGGCGCCACCGTCGGCCCCGCCGTCCTGCTGCCCGGGAACGCCGTCGGCGCCATGGTCGGCTGGGCCATCGGATCCATCGCCCGCACCGCCATCAGCACCGCCGTCCCCGCCTGCGCCGCTATCCGCCCCGACGTCGACGCCGAAGCCCGACCCGGATTCGGCACCACCGTCAGCACCGCCGTCACCACCGATGCCTGCTCCGCCGTCGCCACTGCTGCCGGGGCTCTGCCCGAGGGGATTGTCGGTCGAGATGTCGTCGTCGTTGAGGCTCATGAGCGCTCACCTTCTGCTTGGGACGACCCCGTGGTCGTCGTGGGTCACGCTAGCGATCAAGGCCGCCGTGGAACAGTGGCCAAGTCGCCTCAGACCTACCCTCGCGACATGGGCGCCAAACCCTCCTCAGAGCGCACCTCCGGCGACCCTCCGCGCGACGTAGAAGGTGCACTCGGACCGGTGTGGAGGGCGCCCGGTTCGCGCTCGCTCGCCCGGGCGAGCTGGATGGCACCCACGATGACCGCGCCGAGGCAGCCGAGGTAGGCGAGGACATACAGCGGGGCCATCGGCACGTCCTCGTGCAGCAGCACGGCGCCGAGGACGACGGCGACGACCGGCGCAGCCGACTCGTTCGCCGGGAACGCGGCGGCCAGCGCACCGACCTGGAACGACACCTGGGTCAACGTCATAGCGAGCGCACCGACAATGACCACGCCAGCGAGGGCGACCAGGCCCTGCGCATGACCGAACTCGGACAGCCCATCGTCCGCCATCGTCTCGGCCACCGAATTGAGCAGCACGCCGACCAGACCGAAGCTGCCACCGGCCACCGCGCCAACGACACCCGCCCGCAGTGCAGTTCCCCGGCCGCGCACCGCAAGGAACAGTCCGCCGCCGACGACCACCGCGAGAACGATCGCCCACGCCGCAGCGCTCGTGCTCAGCGGATCACCGTTGCCGGGATCGCCGAGCAGGACGAAGAAGACCGCCAAGCCGGCAACGATGCCGAGGCAGGCGAGATAGTCCGGGCGGCGGGGGTTCGGGCCCCCCAGCATGCGTGCCACCGGCAGCGAGACGGGAAGCGCCAGGACGAGCAGCGGCTGGACGAGCACCACCGGCCCGGTCGAAAGCGCGATCACTTGCAAGATCAACCCGACGGCGTCACCGCAGAGCGACAGCAGCCAGCGTGGATTACGAACCAGGTTCACCAGCCGGCGTGCGTCCACTTGACCCGTTCCGGTGTGGGCGGCGGAGTGCTGGACCGCGGTTGATGCACCGTAGGCGACGGCGGCGAGGATGGCCGCCGGAATGGCGACCGCAAGAGTCACGCCACGAACGCTATCCGGTGATGTGATGAGCGGGCGGGCCAGACGCGTCGAGCTGCTGCGGGTAGCGCACGCCGCGCCAAGCGAGCAGCTCGTCGGTCATCACGACAGCGTCGCCAAGTGCGCGGTCAGACTGAAGCGAATTCCGCGGCGAGTCGCTCACCCGGCGCGCCGCTAGGGTCGGTTGCATGGACGACGTGGAGCTCGCCGGGTCGCTCGTGCGCGAGGCCGGGCAGCTCGCCGAGCGGATGCGTCGGGTCGGGTTACGCATCGACCGCAAGACCTCGGTGACCGACGTCGTGTCGGCCGCGGACCACGCCGCCGAGGACCTGATCGAGGCCCGGCTGCGCGACGTCCGGCCCCGCGACGGGGTAATCGGCGAGGAAGGTACACGCACGCCGGGTGAACGCACCTGGTACGTCGACCCCGTTGACGGCACGTACAACTTCGTGTCCGGGCTGCCGTTCTGGTGCTCCGCCCTCGCTCTCGTCGACGACGTCGGCGTCGTGCTCGGCGCGGTTTACCACCCCGCCGCCGACGAGCTCTGGATCGGTGGACGTGATCACCCCACCAGCTGCAATGGCGTCCCAGTCGGCGAGGTGCTGGACCGGGCGTTGACCGAGGTATCGATCGCGAGCTATCTGCATCCAGGCACGCTGCCGGACGATGGAACGAGGCTGCCGCTACTGCGGGCGATCCGCGGCGCGGCCACCGTCCGGATGCTCGGCTCGGGCTCGATCGAACTGGCCGCGGTGGCCGCCGGGCGCCTGGGCGGTTGGGTCCAGCACGACTCGCTGGAATGGGACTGGTTTCCCGGACAGGCCTTAGTCACCGCGGCGGGCGGCCGCACGGTGGTAGTCAACGACGGCTCCCACCGCTGGCACATCGCCGGCAGCTCGCGGGTCGTGGACGAGATCGCCGAGCTGGTTGCCGGTTAGCGCGCCGCGGGGCGTCGCGGCACCAGCCGGAAGCACAGCCAGCTGCCGAAGACGAAAAGCACTAATGCGATTCTTCAACATCCGGACCGTCGCCCTGTAATTCGCGATTGAGGTCCGCCGTCCTGGCCCGCCGGGCCGCGACGCGCTGCTCGATTGTCCGCGCCAGCGCGGCGCGCGGCCGCGCCAGCAACACCAGCGACAACGGCACCGAGAGGATGACGGCGATCAACACGCCTAACAGGCCGCCCACCCCGACCAGCCAGAGAATGGCGAACAGCACGAGGAACAGCCCGATCCGCAGCACCGTGTACAGCCACAGCGCTCCCATCGAATGGGCGAATGACGGCGGCTCAGGCGGGAGCGCACTCATCGAGCGAGGTCCGCCCTACCACCCCTGGTGGACACCCCGTGCATGAACGGCATGCGGTCAGGGTACGTAGGGCCGGTGGTCAGCTATCGCCGACCGGTTGCACCCGTCCCTCGAACTTCGTTGAGAGCACCACCGTCGTCCGGGTGCGGGATACGCCATCGATCCGGTTCAGCGTGCCGATCATCCGTTCCAGCGCGCCGACGTCGGGCACCCGCAACTTGACCACGTAGGACTCCTCGCCGGCGACGAACCAGCAGTCCTCGATCTCCGGCACCCGCGCCAGGGCCGCCGACACCGCGTCGGTGTCGCCCTGGTCGGTGATGAAGACCCCGATCAGGGCGCTCATTGAGTAGCCGAGCGACTCGGGCGCCACGGCCGCGTGGTAGCCGGTGATCACACACTGCGATTCCAGCTTGGCGACCCGCTCGTGCACGGCGGGCGCGCTGAGCCCGACGACGCGGGCGAGCTCGGCGTAGGTGGCCCGGGCGTTCCTACGCAGGGCGTCGAGCAGTCGATGATCGACGGAATCCACCCCGCCGACTCTACGGTCGCTTCGCCGGCGCTGAGTCCGCCGGTCGGCGCACCGCCGCTTGGTTGAAGATCACGCACAGTCGAGGATTGGTCGTACGCTGGGTGCATGCTCATCCGGTTCGGCGGCTTGCTCACCCTGATTGCCGTCGGCGTATGGCTGTGGGCGGTCTTCGACTCGATCACGGCGCCCGCGGACCGCATCCGCGCGCTGCCGAAGGCAATCTGGGTGATCATCGTGCTGCTCTTCAGCACCCTCGGCGCGATCGCCTGGTTCGCCTTCGGCCGTCCCCGTGCCACCGCCCGCACCCCGGGCGGCGGCGTCGGCCGGATGCTCGGCGGGTCGAGCGCCGGCCCCCCGCCACGGCGCAGCGTGGCGCCGGACGACGATCCGGATTTCCTGCGCCGGCTGCGCGACGAGATGCGCAAGCCCGGCACCGACCAGCCCCCGGAAGAGCCGCGCGGCTGAACCGTGCCGCCAACCCAAACGGGAAGCGGGACGCAGCGATCAGTTCAGGCCGGCGTAGCTGTGCAGCCCCGACACGACGATGTTCACGACGAAGAAGTTGAACGTCATCGCGCCGAAGCCCAGCAGGTTGACCCACGCCGCGGCGCGGCCCTTCCACCCCGCCGTCGCGCGCGCGTGCAGGTAGGCGGCATAGACCACCCACGCGATGAACGCCCAGGTCTCCTTCGGGTCCCACCCCCAGTAGCGCCCCCACGCTGCCTCGGCCCAGATCGCACCGGCGATCACCCCGAACGTGTAGATCGGGAACGCGAAAGCCACCGTGCGATAGGCGACCTTGTCGAGCGTCTCGGGCGCGGGTAGCCGGGAACCGATCGATACCGGGAACCGCACCGATGCGCCCGCGGCGATCCGCGCGTCGTAACGCTGCCGCAACAGGAACAGCATCGTGATCACCGCGCTGGTCATCAGGATGCCCTCGGAGCTGGCCGCTGCCGACACATGGATCGCCAGCCAGTAGGACTGCAGAGCGGGCACGAGTGGAGACGCCTTGGCGTAGAGCACCGTTCCGGCCAGGAACATAGTCAAGATCACCGGCAACATGACGAACGCGCCGAGGTAGCGGATCTGCGGCACCCGCGCCAGCGCGGCAAGGAAGGCCAGCACCGCGAGCAACCCGACGACCGCCGAGAACTCGTACATGTTGCCCCATGGCACCCGGTCCACGGCCAGTCCGCGTAGGGCAATCGAGCCGATGTGGATCAGCGCTCCCAGTACGGTCAACGCGACGGCAAACCGTCCGAACCGATCGGCCAGCGCGCGGTGGCGGGTGGGCACCACGCCAGCCAGGACGGTTGGGTGCTCGTCGACCGATCCGCCGGCGCCGACCAGAACCCGGGCCGGGGCGGCAAGGTCGCTCGCGGCCGGCACACCGACCCGCGCCGGGGCGGCAACCAGCGTCGCCGACGTCGACGCAACCCGGCCGTGGCGGCCGAACGCATATTCCGCGGTGTAGCCGACCATGGCGAGGGCGTAGGTGGCGATGGCCGTGGTGAACAGCCCGTCGGATAGGTGCGCCAGCGCCGAGTCGACCGCCACCGTCACTCCCTTCCGGCCGGCACGAGGGCCGGCGTCGTAGGTAGAGCCTGGCGCAGCCGCTCGAGCAAGACGGCGAACTCCGCAGTGAAGTTGCCAGCGTCGCTGCGGGCGAGGCCACCCACCGACACCACGGTAGGCGAACGTGGATCATCCGACGCGTCGGGGGTGATCCGCAGCCACAACCGTCGCCGGCGAATTCCGAGCGAACCGATTAGCCCGGTGACCATGGCCACGGCGGCGATGAGCAACCAGCCCTGCGTGGGGTCGTGCGAAACCTGGATGCTGGCCCACGGCAGCCACCCGTCGAAGCGCACCGACACTCCGCCGGCGAAGGTCCGAGTCTCGCCGATCCGCAGATTGGCCTGACCGATGCGCGTCATGGCCGACGTGTTCAGTGAGTAAACCGACTGCGGGGCTCCGGTGGCGTTCAGCGTGCCGGTGTAGACGAAGATGCCGAGGACCGGGTTGCTCACCTGCGGGCTGACCGACGTGATCACGCCATTCCCCTTGTCCTGCGGGGTTGGCGCGAAGAAACCCTCGACGCCCAGATCCTGCTTCGCGTCGGGCTTGCCGTACTCCTTGAACGCGCCCTCGGACAACAGGGTGGACGGGTCGGTCGGGACAAACGGCATGGTGATCTGCCGGGTCCTGCCATCGGGTACCCGAACGGTGACCTGCGGGGCGAAGCCATGCCCGATCAGGTAGACCCGGTCGCCCTCGATGCGCAACGGGTGGTTCACCGTGAGCGTCGCCTTCTGCGGTGGCGAGTGGACGGTGCGCGAATACGTCACGTCTGCCCGGAACTTCGACGGCTCGCCGGTGGGCAAATACTCGGCGGTGAACTGGTCGAGGGAATCCAGGCAGAACGGCGCTGGGCTGATCCGGCCGTCCTGCGCGAATCGCCCGGGACGCCACGAGTCGTACTGTGCGACGACGTTGCAGAAGCCGCCGTCGGCGCCCTGGACGACGATCCGCATACCTTGGTAGCTGTAGAGCCGGCCGACGGCGATGAGCACCAACGCGGCCAGCAGCGCGACGTGGAAGATCAGGTTGCCGGTCTCGCGGCTATAGCCCTTCTCCGCCGACAGGGTGATCGCTCCGGTCGGTTCGTCGCGGCGGACCACTCGCCAGCGCCGTCCCAACGCCTCGCGGGCCGCGACCGCGACGGCAACCGGCGCCGCGGCTGATCGCAGGGCGCCGGACTCCGGCAATCGGTCGAGGTTCCTGGGCGCAGGCAACGGCTTGGCGATCATGGCCCGGGCGTGCATGCGAATCCGTGGCACCAGACAGCCGACCAGCGACACGAACAGCAGCAAGTAGATCGCCCCGAACCAGGGTGTGCCGAATACGTCGAACATGCCGAGGTGGTCGAGGAAGGATCCCCAGGCACCGTGGGCGGCCAGATAGCCTTGGACTTTCACCGGATTGAGCGGACGCTGGGGCAGCAGCGAACCGGGCACCGAGGCGACCGCGAGCAGGAACAGCAGCACCAGCGCTGTGCGCATACTGATCAGCCGGCGCCAGGTCCGACGCAGCCGCCGGTTCACAAGTTTGACCCCACACCGACCGTGCCGGCCGTCGAACGCAGCGCGTTCATCCAGGTATCCCACGCGCCGGTGACGAGCAGCACGCCCATCACGATCAGCAGCGCGCCGCCGACTTGACTTACCACCCGCGCGTGCCGACGGACGAAATCCAGCGCACCCGACATCCAGCCGACGCCCAGCGCCACCAGGACGAACGGAATGCCGAGGCCGAGGCAGTAGAACGCCATTAGGAATGCGCCCCGCCCCGCCGTCGCTTCGGTGAACGCGAGCGTATAAACCGCGCTTAACGTCGGCGTGAGGCACGGTCCCCACGCCGCGCCGAAGGCAACGCCGAGCAGCGGGGCCCCGGCGAGACCGGCACGGGGCAGGACGTGCACCTTGATCTCCCGCTGCAGGAAGGGAATCCGGCCGAGAAACACCAGACCCATCACGATCGTAATGACGCCGGCCACTCGTTCGATCGTCAAGGTATGACCGCGAATCGCGGCGCCCAGGCTGCCGAACAAGAGGCCCTCGGCGACGAAGATCACCGTGAAGCCGAGGACGAAGAGTACGGCTCCAGCGACCATCCGGCGCTGGCTGTGCGTCTCGTCCGCGCCGGACAGTCCAGCGACGTAGGACAAGTAGCCAGGCACGAGCGGTAGCACGCAGGGCGACAGAAAACCGATTAGGCCCACCAGCACGGCAACGCCGGCCGCGACGAGCAGCGGCCCGTTCTCGACGGTGCCGGTCAGTCCCGCACTGGCGAACACGGTCAGGACTCGGCGGCAAGTGAGATCAGCACGGGGCGCAGGTCGGCGGGTTGAACCTGGCCGAGATAGACCGCCGCGACGCGCTGCTGCTTGTCGAGCACGACCGTGAACGGCAGGCTCGCGGACGGCACCTTGCCCAATTGCAACGCCGTTTTCGCCTTCTGGTCCCAGACCATCCGGTAGCTGATGTTGTTGTCCTGGACGAAGGCGTTGGCCTGGCTGTGGCCGATGTCCTTGGTGTCGATGCCGACGAACTCGACGCCGGTGGCCTTTAGCTCGCGGTAGAGCCGGTCGAAGTTGGGCGTCTCGACCTGGCACGGCGCACACCAGGTCGCCCAGAAGTTGATGACCACGACCTTGCCGCGGTCATCGGCGAGCGCGAACGGACTGCCGTCCAGCAGCTCGCCGGTGACAGTGCCGGCTTGCTTGCGCTCGGCCAGCGGAATGACCTTGCCCCTCGGCGTCGCACCGACGAATCGGAACTGCCCGCCGGCTGACTGGTCGACGGCGTCCTTGCCACCCGAGCAGGCGACGAACGACACAGCCGCGGCCGCAACAATTCCTAGTGTCGCAGCCAGCCGCCGGAAGCTCACCGGTCAAGTGTGCAAGAACGGTTCTATGCGCCGGGCACCGACCCGGCCGGGGTCGCGCCTGCGGGCTCGGAATAGCGCACCCGCACGACCACGTCGCCGACGAACGTAAGGGACGTCACGGAGGCCAGTGCGCATTGCCGCTTACGCGGATCGTGGGCCAACCGCCGGCCTTCGACGTGGCGGCGTACCGCGACGATCGGCAACTGATGGCTGACGCAGACCGCGTCCCGTCCGTCCGCGTGGTCTCGCGCGGACAGCGCCGCGGCGAGCACCCGGCGCGCGATCTGCAGGTACGGCTCGCCCCAGGACGGCCGCAGCGGGTTGACGAAGCGACGCCAGTTGCGCGGATCAGCAAACAGTCCGACCCCGCCCCGCCTTCCCTCGAGGACGTTGCCAGCCTCGATCAGCCGCTCGTCTATTGCGACCGGCAAACCGACCGCCTCAGCGATCGGGACGGCGGTCTGCCGGGCACGTTCGAGCGGGGAAGAGACGAGGTAGCCGATGCCGCGCTCGGCGAGGAAGGCCGCCGCCTGCTTCGCCTGCTGCTCGCCGCGCTCGGACAGCCGATATCCCGGCAGCCGCCCGTAGAGGATCTTGTCGGGGTTGAACACCTCGCCGTGCCGGAGTAGGTGCACCGTGTTCGTCGCGTTCATGCAGTCGTCGCGTTCATG
>JBDUCV010000038.1:0-21486 GCA_040003255.1 Actinomycetota bacterium | reverse complement strand
GCCACGTTCGCCCGCGCCGTGCGCGCGTTCGCTGGCGAACTCGCCCCCAGCCCGGCATGAGCACAGCGGCCCCAGCCGCGCTCATCCGATGCTGACCGAGCGAGCCTCGTCTCGCGGAATGGACACACTCAGCCGAGAACCACCTCCCGGCCCTCGGCGCCGCCAGCCACCCGGCCGGCCCGCCGGATTCACCGTCGGCTAATACGGAGCGTTCCTGGTTTGCGTGAGCTGTCCTCGTCGCCACACCAGTCGAGCTGCCACGAAGCCCGGGCTAGTGAGCGTGACCTTCTTCACCGAGACGCCATCAGCTCCCGCACGCCCCGGGCTGGTCGTTTCTGGGCTTCGCACCGGCGGGTATGAGCATCGTGGTGTACCACTCCGCGGCTGTGAGGGCCGTCGCCTTAATCGGCACGCCGGCTCCCTCCGGATAGACCTGTCCGGCAGTGACTGTGGTAGTAGCGCAGTTCGCCGTCTTGAACTGCAACGACCCGGACTTGACGGCGACCAGTACCGGGCCGGGGTGGCTGTGCCAGCCCGACGTCCAGCCGGCCTCGACGACCGAGTGGAAGACCGCAACATCGACCGGCTGGAACGTGTGAAGCTGGACTGCGCGAGTATTCAGAATCGTCTGATTGGCGAGCGTGGCTCGGCTGAGCAACGTCGTGGTGCCAGTTCCCGTAGACGGTGTGCCCTGTGCAGGCGTTGTGGTGAGTGCCATCGTCACGGCGGTGGCGGCTGCACCGGTCGCCGCAATCAGACTAACCAGCCGGGTGCGTTTGCTGATCTTCATCGATCCTCCTCTGGATCCTCGTTGCCGCGAGGCCGGACAGGGCGCCGCCGGGTGCCCCCGTGCGCAGCTGCGCGTGGCCAGTTTCGCGCTTGCCGGCAGTTTGCTCCCTACTCGCCGGTACCGCCTATCGTTCGCGCCACCACGAGAGAGGCGGGCGTCGATGACGAGGAACATTCGGTGCGAATGCGGATGCGAGACGGTCTGAACCCCGGCTACTACTTCGATGAACTAATCACCTTGCCGCCGTGGGACCGACCGACGCAAAGATCGGTGATCTGCTCTACGCGCCCGCTGGGCTAGCCGCGACCACGCCGTCTTTGCGCATCTAGATGATCAATTCCGAGTTCAGTGGTGTCCAGGTCAGCCCCTCGCGGCGGCGTGCAACTCGTCCATCGTCAAGGCCGGGGCGAGTTCACTACCGAGCGCCTGGCGCATAGCAGGTGTGCGTGCAGCCGCTCGCCGCGGCCATGCCGTAGACAGGGAGGCGGGAGCCCCGCGCACGACGGCGTTCGATCGTTCGCATGCTCGGCTTCGACCGTCATCCACCAATAGCTGCAGCCGCCCGCTTGGCCATCTCGTCAGGCGGAACATCCTCGACATGGGTCGCGACAAACCACTTGTGTCCGAAGGGGTCCACAAACTCGCCGGCCCGGTCGCCGTAGAACTGGTCCTCAACCGTGCGTTCCTCGGTCGCGCCGGCCTTGATCGCACGATCGAATACGGCATCGACATCTTCGACATAGACCATCATCGTGGCCGTAGTGCCACCCAGGCTCTGCGGGGTCTGGCCGCCCATGTTCGGCACGGCGTCGGCGAGCATGAGCAGTGAATCGCCGATCTCTAGCTCCGCGTGGCCAATCTTGCCTTCAGGCCCCGGCATCCGCAGTCGCTCCTTCGCGCCGAAAACCTTCGTGTAGAAGTCGATCGCGGCGCTGGCCCCGTCCACCAACAGGTACGGGATGAGCTGCGGGTACCCATCGGGGATAGGCTTGACAATTGCCATCGGAACCTCCGTCGCTGAACCACAATCTCAACCTCGGGCGACCCGCGTTCTAGGTCGGATTAGGTGCCCCACCCTCGACCGGTGCACGGGTCGGGTGGTCGGGTAGCTGGTTCAAGATGCTAGGCCCAACGAGGTTGCCCCGTCACGCCTCGCCGCCGTACTCATCGTCGTCACCGGAAATTTCTGCGACGTCGTACCTCACCTCGTGACCCTCGCTCGCCCGACGCGCTGCCCGCTCCGCGTCCTCCCGCGTCGGATATGGCCCGAGGACGACCCCGGCCACCTTTCCCCAAACAGCCGGGATGCCCGTCAGCGCGGCGGGCGGCTCGTGCAAGGTGGCGATCCATTTCTCGTCCCGCATGCGGAGGCACGATAGCGGAACGGACCACCGCCGTCCCACGCTGAATTCCCGGTCGCCGGATGCTTATCGTTCTGTACCACGAAGAGGCTGCATCCTGGACTGTGAGGCTCGCCGCCGGCGAGGACTTCCGAATTGTCCAAATGACGCCGCCCGGCTCCGCATGTTCGATCACGATCATGCAGAACAGCCAAGCGGCAGGCTCCGTCCAGGGCCTGTACCGGGTTGTGGCCTACATTCGGCGGTCAGGTCCGGCGTCGTAGGCGTAAACCCAGGCTCACCGGCCCACTATCCAATCCTTGGCAAGCCCGGCGGCGAGCTGCTCGAGCAGCGGTCCCGGCTCGGCCATGCAGCGCGCCGGATCTGGTTCGATGTCAGTGAGCTGGTAGGCAGCCGAGATCCCTGCCGCAGCGAGGCGCTCGCTGGATAGCGTGACTCGGCCCGCGACGGCCACCGTCGTCACGCCCGCGGCCCGGGCGGCAGCGGCGACCCCCGCGGGCGCCTTGCCGTGCAGGGTCTGCTCATCGAGCGACCCCTCGCCCGTGACGACCAGGTCAGCGGCGCCGAGAGCCGCCGGGAAGCCGACGAGCTCGAGCAATAGTTCGATGCCCGGCCGCAGCGTCGCGCCGAGCAGGGCGACCGCGGCGAACCCCACGCCGCCTGCGGCACCCGCGCCTAGGACGGCTGCGTAATCGGAGCCGGTAGTGGCCGCGACTACCGTCGCCCAGTGGCGCAGTGCGGCATCGAGGGCTGCCACCTCGTCTGGCGTCGCGCCCTTTTGCGGGCCGTACACAACGGCGGCACCGCGGGGTCCGAACAGCGGGTTGTCGACGTCGCAGGCGACGACGATCTCGGCCTCGTGAACGCCGGGATGTAGGTCGGCGAGATCGAGGTGGGCCACCTGGGTCAGGCCGCCACCGCCAGCCGGCGCCGACGACCCGGTACTGTTTGCCAGCCGGACGCCGAGTGCAAGGGCCATGCCTGCCCCGCCGTCGGTGCTCGCACTGCCTCCGATCCCCATGACGATGCGACGGCAGCCGGCATCCAACGCGGCGGCCAGCAGCTCACCCACGCCTCGACTCGTGGCGCCCAGCGGGTCACGCCGATTGCCAGGCAGCTTCGCTAGCCCGCATGCGCTGGCGAGCTCGACGACGGCATCGTCGCCGCGTCGCGCGTACGCGCAATCCACCGGCTCGCCGGTCGGTCCCGTGACGGTCACCGGCACCGCTTCGAAGCCGGCCGCCACTGCCGCGTCGACGGTTCCGTCGCCGCCGTCAGCGATCGGGACGCTGTCGATGTTCACGTCGGGTACCAGCTGCCTGATGCCGGCAGCCAGAAATTGGCATACCTCCGACGCAGTCGCGGAACCCTTGAACTTGTCCGGAGCCAGCAGCACGCGCATCGATCAGTCGAGCAGCGCGATGGCAGTCGGAGCGTCCGACGTCCGCAACGCCAGATCCTCGAACTCCACGACGTTGTCCAGCTCGGTGCCCATCGACACGTTCGTGACGCGCTCGAGAATGACCTCGACGACGACCGGGACGCGGAACTCTGCCATCAGTTTCTTCGCCTGCCGCCGGGGATCTCCCGCTCCCGCTTATGGAAGCAAGATCTCGGTACGCAGGCAAGCTAGCCGGATCACACGGGTCCGTCAATGGGCTGCGCAAAGGATTTCGCGCCCGCAATGCCGATGGCCGCAGCGCCCTACGTCAGCGGACGCATGCCACCTGGGCCACTCAGATTTCTCGTCAATGACGTGGAAAACCTTGATCAGCCACGTGATGGATCGGCCCGGTGAGGGCCCGCAGTTGGCCGCCGGTACCGCCCCAACGCGTCGCGACGATTTCTGCCGCGACCGACACCGCGGTCTCCTCGGGGGTGCGCGCTCCGACGTCTAGACCGATCGGCGCGTGTAGCCGGGCAAGTTCGTCGTCGTTCAGGTTGAGCTCGCGCAGCTTGGCCAGCCGATCTTCGTTCGTGCGACGCGAGCCCATCGCGCCGACGTAGGCCACTCGCAGGCGCAACGCGATCTCGAGCAGCGGTACGTCGAACTTCGGATCGTGGGTGAGCACGCAGACCACCGTGCGCGAGTCGACGTCGGTGGTTTTCAGGTAGCGATGCGGCCACTCGACGACGACCTCGTCCGCGTCGGGGAAGCGCTTCGCGGTGGCGAACGCCGCGCGGGCGTCGCAGACGGTGACGCGGTAGCCGAGGAACGCACCGACGCGCGCCACCGCGGCGGCGAAGTCGATCGCGCCGAATACAATCATCCGCGGCCGCGGCGCGTACGAGGACACGAACACTGCGATGTCGTCGCCGCGCCGCTCGCCGTCCGGGCCGTAGTAGACGATGCCAGTTCGCCCCTGTAAGAGCATTCCCTCCGCGTCGTCGCGCACCGCGTCGTCCAAGCGGGCACTCCCCAGCGATCCCAATGCACCGTCCGGTCGCACGATCAGTCGCTTGCCGAGACGGTCCGCGTCCACACCACTGATCAGGGTGGCGACTGCGACCGGCCAGCCGTCGCGGATGTGCTGCGCAACCACGCCCAGCTCCGGAAACGTCTTGCGACTCACCGCTTCGACGAACAAATCGATGTTTCCGCCGCAGGTCAACCCGACGGCGTATGCGTCATCGTCACTCACGCCGTAGTGCTGCAGCGACGGCTTACCGGTCACCCGGACGGTTTGGGCGAGGTCGTACACGGCGCCCTCGACGCAGCCGCCGGACACGCTGCCGACCGCGCTGCCGTCCGGACCTACGAGCATCGACGCGCCGGGCTGGCGTGGCGCCGATCGCCAAGTCCCAACGACGGTGCCGACGCCGACAGTCTGGCCCGCGCGCCACCAGGACTCGAGTTCGGTTAGGACCTCACGCACGTGCGATCACCTCCGCGACGATACGCGCGGATTCTCTCGCGAACCCGCATAGTCTCGGCTTCGTGGCACGAGTAATGGGGGCAGTGCTGGCGGCCGGATCAGGCAGTCGGATGGGCACGCCCAAGGCGGTGCTCGCTGTCGACGGACAGCGACTTGTCGATCGGGCTGTCACGGCCCTGACCGACGGCGGGTGCGTTTCCGTGCTCGCGATAACCCGCCGCGGCGTGGAGGTCCCGCGTGCCCGCGTCGTCGTCAACGACAATCCGGCGCGGGGCATGCGCTCCTCGCTTGCGCTGGCTGTCGAGGTGTGTGACGAGGACGCGCTAGCCGTGCTGCTCGTCGACACGCCCGGTGTCCCCGCGGATGCGGTGCGCGCGGTGGTTTCGAGCTGGACTCCGGACCGCATCACCGTCGCGTCGTATGACGGGCGACGCGGGCATCCAATCGTTATGTCGCCGGAGCTTTGGCGCTACGCGCTGTCGATGGCCGCGGCGGACGAGGGCGCCCGCGCGTTGCTCACATCGCGTCCGGATCTCGTCGACGAAGTCGCCGTCCACGGCGACCCCACGGACCTGGACACGCCCGACGACCATGCTCGGTGGCACGGGTAGCCGCGCACGTGTTCAGCACAGCACGCACCGGACGTGCCCCGGCATCAGGAGGCACATGGTCACCAGGGTCGACACGTTGGCACGGAAGATAGCGCTCAGCGTATCGATCACGACGGCGACGCCGACGGACTGGCCGGCGAAGTGGGCGATCCTCCGGCGGCTGAACCCACGATGCGGGTCGCGGTCACCTTGTCATCCGATGCCCGTCCAATGATGACGACCGAGCTTCCCGGCGTGAACTGTGATGCCTGCGCCGGGGCCTTCTTTGTGCCGAACTGTGTGTCAGCGGTAATGGCCACGCTCAGCGTGTGCCCGTCCTTCGTCCGCACCGTCCACGTCGCGCCTGACTGCGATATCACCGCCGCCCGTATCGCGTGGTGAGCGCCCTTCTTCGCGGCCTGACCCGAGCTCGGGGACGTCGCGGATTGCGCTGTGACGGTCGGGGCAGCCGCCGGGCTCGTGGCGTTTGACGCCGCCAGCGCCACCCCGACACCCAGACCGACCCCGGCCACTGCGATGCCGACGCCGATCAACAGTGCCCGGCGGCCCACGAACGCCCTCGCCCCGTCAGCCGCGGGCGGTCCCGGCTCAAACTGATCACTCATGCCTGCAAGCCTCCGATTCGCGTGTGTGGAGTGGGCGGGCAACTCGTCAGAGTCGTGTACGGGCTCAGCCGCAGACCGGCGAGCTGGTCGCCGGATCTGGCGCAGACTGACCCGACATGCTCTGATGGCGGCCAACCCGCTCGTCCTGCCGGAGGCACGATGACCGCTCCCTATGATCTGGCCTCGCTCGAGCAGTCGCTGATCGAGGACGGCTGGACGGTGCACGCGTACGACTATGTCGCGCCGAATGAAATTCCCGGCCGGGTGGACAAGGGCGGTTACGCGATCACGCTGGTATCGCCATCGGGCGATGAGCATCACGGCGAGGGCCCCACCCGAGCCGATGCGCTGCGCGCCGTCGCGGACGCCGCGGGCTTGATCCCGCCCGATGGGCCGCCGTTGCGTTGAGGGGTGTATCGGCGCGCCGCTCAACGGTAGAGTGGCGCAACAACGGCCTCTGGGGCCACAATGGCAACGCACACACCACAGGTAGTTACGACGAGCCGTCGGGGAAGGCGGAACCGTCGATCCGCCGGTGGAGGTGTGTGATGTCTGGTGCGAGCGTTGCGCAGACGATGTCGACCAGAGGCGTCGTGTTCGTGCACTGCTGCCCGTCAGCGATCGCCCCGCACGTCGAGTGGGCGCTTGCCGGCGTGCTCGGACGCCCGGTCCGAATGCAGTGGAGCAGCCAACCCGCCGCGCCGACTCATTTGCGCGCCGAGGCCACCTGGTCGGGCAACGTCGGGACCGGAGCGCGGCTCGCCGCCTCGCTGCGGGCGTGGCCGATGCTGGTCTTCGAGGTCGCAGAGCAGGGCACCCCGGTCAGCGACGGCGAGCGGCTCGCGTATGTCCCCGGGCGGGGCTTCCATCGCAGCATGGTGTCAGCGAATGGCGACGTAGTGGTCGGCGAGGAACGCCTGCAGGGATTGCTCGCCCGTGCTGCCAGCGCCGACGACTTCGCCCACGGCATCGCCGAGCTGCTCGGTAGCGCATGGGACGCCGAGCTCGAGCCTTACCGGATGGGCGGCGACGGGGCCCCGGTGACCTTGCTGCACCAGGTCGTGTAACTCCGGCTCAGAGCGGGATGTTGCCGTGGGCGCCACGCCCGCCGGGCGCGGCGGCTAGCGCCTCGGCGATAGCGGCGCGCGTCCGGATCGGCTCGACCAGCTCGTCGACCACGCCGAGGTCCATCGCGCGAGCGACGCCACCGGCGATCTTCTCGTGTTCGGCTGCCAGTTGCGCATGTAACGCTTCGCGCTCGCCGGGCGGCGCGGCCGCGAGCTTCTTGCGGTGCAGGATGCCGACCGCTGCGGACGCGCCCATGACCGCCACCTCGGCCCCGGGCCAGGCGAAAACGCGGTTGGAGCCCAGCGACCGGGCGTTCATCGCGATGTAGGCGCCGCCGTAGGACTTGCGGGTCACGAGGGTCACCCGTGGCACAACCGCCTCACCGAACGCGTGCAGCAACTTCGCGCCACGGCGCACGACGCCGTCCCATTCCTGACCGACACCGGGCAGATAACCGGGCACATCGACGACCACTACGAGCGGCACGCCGAACGCGTCGCACATCCGCACGAAGCGGGCCGCCTTCTCGGCCGACGCCGAGTCCAGACAACCGCCCAGGCGCAATGGGTTGTTGGCGATCACCCCGACGGTGCGACCGGTTAGTCGCCCCAACCCGGTGACGATGTTGGGCGCCCACTTGGCGTGCAGTTCGACAAAGCTGCCGTCGTCAAGAATGCCGTCGACGAGTGGGTGCACGTCATAGGCACGCTTCGGGTTGTCGGGCAGCAATTTCGCCAGGTCGCGCTCGCCGCCGACGCGCGACAGATCGAAGCCGCCCTGCTGTGCGAGCAGACTCGTGGCGTCGCGAGCCACCGCGATCGCGTCGGCCTCGGTGTCGCTGATGATGTGCACCACGCCGCTGCGACGGCCGTGCGTGTCCGGCCCGCCGAGAGATTCCATGTCGACGTTCTCACCGGTGACGCTGCGGACCACGTCCGGCCCGGTGACGAAGACCCGCCCACCGGTCGACATGATCACCAGGTCGGTGAGTGCGGGACCGTACGCGGCGCCACCCGCAGCCGGGCCAAGCACCACCGAGATCTGCGGCACCCGTCCGGATGCGCGGATCATGGCGGCGAACACCAGCCCGACGGCGTGTAGCGCCTCGACCCCTTCGGCGAGCCGAGCCCCGCCTGAATGCCACAGCCCGAGCACCGGCACGCGCTCGCGGACGGCCTGGTCGATGGCATCGACGATGTGCGCGCATCCCGCACTGCCCATCGCCCCGCCCATTTTCAACGCGTCGGTTGCGAACGCGGTCACCGTGGCGCCCTCGATCGTGCCGCGCACCGCATAGACCCCGCTGTCGTCGCGCACATGCAGCGGCGCCAGGCTGCCCTCGTCGAGCAGCATTTCCAGACGCAGCTCGGGGTCGCGGGGGTCGCGCTCGACAACCGGAGGGGCGTCCGCGGTGATGGTCATGGGCCGCCTCTCCTCAGGCCTTGCGGAACAGCAACGAGACGTTGTGCCCACCGAAGCCGAACGAGTCGTTCATCGCCGCCGGGACGGACATCCGTCGCGCCTCGCGCGGAACGTCGACGGTGACCGCGTCGTCGGGGTCGTCGAGGTTGATCGTCGGCGGCACGATGTCATCGCGCAC
Source organism: Actinomycetota bacterium (assembly GCA_040003255.1). Classification (GTDB taxonomy): domain Bacteria; phylum Actinomycetota; class Actinomycetes; order Mycobacteriales; family Jatrophihabitantaceae; genus JBDUCV01. Next base: position 12,575 of record JBDUCV010000038.1, on the reverse strand, counting down.
CGAGAGCACGGTCGCCACCGACTCGATGGCGCCGGCCGCGCCGAGCAGGTGACCGGTCATCGACTTGGTCGCGGTGACGACGGTCTGCTCGCCGAACATGTCAGCGATCCACCGCGCCTCGGCACCGTCACCCGCCGGAGTGGACGTGGCATGCGCGTTGACGTGCACCACGTCGCCGTAAGCGAGGCCCGCTCGCTCGACCGCCAACCGCGCGGCCCGACGCTGCCCGCTGCCGTCCGGATCCGGTAGCACGATGTCGTGCGAGTCGGCGGTGACTCCCGCCCCGGCGAGCACTGCGTACGGGGTCGCGCCGCGCGCGGCGGCGAAGGACGCGCGCTCGAGCACGAGCACGCCCGCGCCTTCGCCGAGCACGAAACCGTCGCGACCCTTGTCGAAGGGGCGTGACGCGCGTTCGGGTTCGTCGTTGCGGGTGCTCATCGCCCGCATCTGCGCGAACCCCGAGATCGTCAACGGGTGGACGCAGGCCTCGGTGCCCCCCACGACCACGACGTCCGCCCGGTCGAGATGGATCAGGTCCAGCCCGTAGGCGACTGCTTCGGCGCCGGAGGCACAGGCACTGACCGGGGTGTGCACGCCGGCCCTGGCGCCGACGTCGAGGCCGACGTAGGCCGCCGGGCCGTTCGGCATGTCCATTGGGATCAGCAGCGGCGAGACCCGGCCCGCGCCCTTCTCGAGCAGCACGTCGTGCTGGTGGATCAGGCTTGTCACTCCGCCAACGCCGGTACCGATGACGACCGCCACCCGCTCCGGATCGAGGCCAACCTGGTCCGAGCGCCCGGTGAAACCGGCGTCGGCCCACGCCTCGCGGGCAGCGATGATGGCCGCCTGTTGACTGCGATCGAGCCTGCGCGCCTGGACGCGCGGAAGCACGCTGGCGGGATCCACGGCCATTTCGGCGGCGATGCGGACCGCGAGCGACGGCGCCCAGTCCTGGGTCAACGCGGCGATGCCGGACCGGCCTTCGATCAGGCCGGCCCAGAACGTCGCCACGTCGCCGCCGAGCGGGGTCGTCGCGCCGAGTCCGGTGACGACTACGTCATCGGTGGGGCTCATCGGGCGATCACGCCTTTCTTCAAAAGGTCGGGTCAGTTGTTGCTCTGGATGTAGGCGACGGCGTCGCCAACGGTCTTCAGCTTCGGCAACTCATCGTCGGGGATCTTGACGCCGAACTTCTCCTCGGCGGCCATGGCGACCTCGACCATCGACAGCGAGTCGACGTCGAGGTCGTCGGTGAACGACTTCTCGTCGGAGACGTCGGAGGCGCTGACGTCCGCGACCTCCTCGAGGATCTCTGCGAGCCCGGCGCGAATCTCGTCGGCGGAGGCAGCCACTGGTTTTCCTTTCGGTTGTGGAATTCCGCTGCCCACGCTGAGCAGCGGAGTTGGTCAGGGAGCGAGCACGACCTGCCCGGCAAAGGCAAGTCCGGAACCGAAGCCGAGCAGCAAGACCGGTGCCCCCGACGCTATCTCGCCGCGCTCGACCATCTTCGACAGAGCCAGCGGTATGGTCGCGGCCGAAGTGTTGCCCGATTCGACGATGTCGCGCGCGACCCTGCTGTCGGGCACACCGATCTTCCTGGCGATCATATCGATGATGCGCAGGTTGGCCTGATGGGGGACGAAGGCCGCCAGCTCTGCCGGGGCGACCCCGGCGCGTGCGCAAGCCTCGAGCGCGACGGGCACCATCCGGGTGGTGGCCCAGCGGTAGACAGCCTGGCCGTCCTGCTCGAAGTACCCGGATTCGGCATTGATCGAGACCTTGGTGGACAGTTGGCCGTCGCTGCCCCAGACGACCGGTCCGATGCCCACCTCGTCCGACGGGCCCACCACGGCCGCACCGGCGCCGTCGCCGAGGATGATGCAGGTGGTGCGGTCGGTGAAGTCGAGCCAGCCGGAGAACCGCTCCGACGCCACGACGAGCGCATGTCGCGCCTGCCCGGTCCGCACGGCAGCCGAGGCGGCGTTGAGGGCATAGACGAATCCTGAGCAGCCGGAGTTCACGTCGTACGCGCCGGGGGTCGCGATGCCGAGACGGGCCGCCAGCTGCGGGCTGGCGGCGGGCACCACAGAGGTCATCGTGCAAGTGGCCGCGATAACCAGATCGACGTCGGCGACGGCGACCCCGGCGTTGGCCAATGCCTTGCTCGCCGCCGCCTCGGCCATGTCGACGACGGTCTCGTCCGGGTCGGCGAATCGACGCTCGGCGATACCCACCCGGGACCTGATCCACGCGTCATCGGTGTCGACGCCACGGGCGATCAAGTCCTCGTTCGTAACGACATTCGCAGGTTGGTAGTGGCCCAGCCCGAGGATGCGGCTGGCGGTCGTCGAAGGGGCGGCATGCAGCGGCATCCTCACACCTCCGAATGGTTGTGCAGGCGGGCGACGGGCAGGCCTGCGGCGACGATGTCATTGTCGTTGCGCAGCCACTCGACCAGGACGCCGGTGTCCGGGGCGATGATCGGGTGCTCGTCGCGATTGGTTCGCACGGTTCCGAGCCGGGCGCCTCGGACGATCGCACTGCCCTCGTCGACCGCCTCGGCCCGGGTGAAGATGCCCTTGACCGGCGTGACGACCACCTGGAATTCCGGGGTGTGCTCGCCTTGCCCGTGCTGCGGTCGGCTGGCGATCATGACCAGGGCGGATGCCAGGTCGGCCGGCGTCTTGACGGCGAGCAGCTCGATGTCGGGCAGTGCCCGCTTGGCGAGCCCGATCAGCGTGCCCGCAGGCGGCAACTCGATGGCGGCGCTGACCTCGAGGTCGCCCAGCGTGTGTTGGCACAGGTCCCAGCGCACCGGCCGGGTCACCTGGCGTACCAGCCGGTCGAGGATCGTCGGGCCGTCAGAAAGCCCGGTGCCGTCGGCATTGGACAGCAGCAGGTGGGACGGATCGGGGGCGCCCAGCGTGCTCACGTAACCGGCGAGCGCCTGCTCGGCCGGTGCCATGTAGTTCGTGTGGAACGCGCCCGCGACGGCGAGCGGTCGCACCCTGGCACCACCCGGCGGGTCGGCAGCGAGGGCGGCCAAGGCGTCAAGCGACCCGCCGGCGACCACCTGGCCGGTGCCGTTGCGGTTGGCGGGAGTCAGGCCGGCGGCGGCGATGCCTGCGAGCACGGCGTCCGGCTCGCCGCCCAGCACGGCTGACATGCCGGTTGGTGTCAGCCCGCACGCCGCGGCCATCTCGGCGCCCCGGCGGGCGGCGAATGCCACCGCCACCTCGGGGCGCAGCACGCCGGCGATGGCAGCCGCCGTCAGCTCGCCGACGCTGTGCCCCGCGACGACCACGGCGCTGCTGCCGTCGTCCGTCCCGCTGGCCAGCAAACCGAGCTCGCCTGCCGCCACCACGCCCAGCGCGACGATCAACGGCTGGGTGACCGCGGTGTCCCGGATCTCATCGGCATCGGCTTCGGTGCCGAGGCGGATGAGATCGAGGCCGGCCAGCTCGCCGTAGCGGACCACTTTCTCCTCGACGCCGGGCAACTCGAGCCACGGCGTGAACATCCCCGGGCTCTGCGCGCCCTGCCCGGGCGCGAGTACGGCGATCATTTCCTAGACGATCCTCCCCGGGACGGCCTACTGGCGATCGTGCGGACCACAGCATTGCGGGGGGCCGGGTTGTAGGTAAAGCACAAAACCTGAGGCGGCTTGTCCTGATGTCACGCCCCAGGATGGGAGGAGTCGGCCAAAACCGACTAGCCGCTGATCAGGTCGAGTCGGCCCAGGGTGAGGGCCAGCTGGATCGTATATGCCCCCCGGGGATCGGTCGCAGCCTCCCCGCAGAGCTCGCTCACCCGGCGCAGCCGGTATCGGACGGTGTTCGCGTGGACGAACAGCGCGCGGGCCGTCGCCTCGAGCGCACCACCGGATTCGAGGAACGTGCCGACCGTCTCCAGGAGCACGTCAGCTGCCTTGATCAGCGGCCGGTAGACGTGGTCGAGCAGCTCGTCGCGAGCGTCGAGGTCCCCGCTCAAAGCCCGCTCCGGCAGCAAGGCGTCAGCGGCGACCGGCCGGGGCGCCGACGGCCAGCCGGGTGCCGCCCGCAGTCCGCTGAGTGCCGCCCGGGTCACCGCACTCGCCGCGCTGATATCACCGGCTCGCGGGCCAGCGACCACCGGTCCGTCGGCGAAAGCGGGGAGCATGATCCGCGCCGCACCCATCGGGTCATCGACGCTGCCGAGCACGACGACGAGCCGGCCGCCGTGCACGCCGGCCAGCGCGTCGTAGTTCATCCGGAGCGCAACTCGGTGGACGTCGGCCAGGATCTCCTCGGTGCTCTTGTCGGGCGCGGCCCCGACCACGGCGGTGACCGGTCCGCTGGAACGCCAACCGAGTGCGGCAATCTGGCTGAGCGGCTCGTTGCCGATAGCGGCGCCGCGGACCAGCCCGTCGATCACCAGGGCCTCGAGCCGCGCGTCCCAAGCCCCTCGGCTCTCCGCCGCGCTCGCGTACACCCGCGCCGCCGCGAAGGCGATCTCGCGACTGAAGCGCAGCAACTCCTCGCGAATCACCGATTCCTCGCCAGGTGCCGACAGCAGCGGTACCTGCTCCTCCGCAACCGCGATGGTCTGCCGCACGAGTTCGACAGTCTGTTGCAGCGACACCGAGCGCGCCATCGCTCGCGGAGCGGCCGCGAATACCTCGCCGGTCAGACGCAGCACGTCGTCGGGCGAGCGCAGCCACTCCACGAACGAAGCGATGCCCGCCTGGGCGACCAGGGTCACCCATGAACGCTGATCCGCGGGCAGCGAACGGAACCAAGGCAGTTCCTCGTCCATCCGCGAGATGCTCTGGGTCGCCACCTTCCCGGCGGCCTGCTCGATGCGGCGGATCGTCTCCTGATGCGCCGCGTGCTCGTCGGCCTTCACAGCCCAGGAGCCTGCCATGTCCGCCCGCATTACGGTGATCCCGTGGCGGCTGCGCGCGACCCGGTAGCGGACCTGCGCCGCATCGCCTTCCTGCTCGAACGCGCGAACGAGCCGACCTACCGGGTGCGCGCGTTCCGGTCGGCGGCCGCCGTCGTCGACGCGCTGCCCCCAGGGGAAGTGGCCGAACGGGCCGCTGCGGCAACGTTGCGCGAACTCCCCGGCGTAGGTGAAACCACTGCGCGCTGCATCACCGAATCGCTATCGGGGATCGAACCGGCGTACCTGCGTCGCATCGAGCCGGCCGACGATGCACCACTGACCGTTACGGCAGCTGGCGGGGCGATGCGAGCGACGTTGCGCGGCGACTGCCACACACACTCCGACTGGTCCGACGGCGGATCGCCGATCCGGGAGATGGCCGAGGCGGCGCGCGACCTGGGCCACGACTACATCGCGCTCACCGACCACTCACCGCGGCTCACCGTCGCCCGCGGGCTGACCGCCGAGCGGCTACACCGCCAGCTCGACGTCGTGGCGAACCTCAACGCAGAGCTGGCCCCGTTTCTAATCCTGACCGGTATCGAGGTCGACATCCTCGAGGACGGCAGCCTGGATCAGTCCGATGAGCTGCTCGGCCGCCTCGACGTCGTGGTGGCCAGCGTGCATAGCGCGCTGCGGATGCCCGCCGAGCAGATGACGCCGCGGATGGTGGCCGCGGTCGCCAACCCACATACCGACATCCTCGGCCACTGCACCGGGCGGTTGATCACCGAACGCAAGCCGAGGCCCGAGTCGCAGTTCGATCCCGACCTGGTATTCGCCGCTTGTGCAGCGTTCGGGGTGGCCGTCGAGGTGAACTCGAGACCCGAGCGACTCGATCCGCCCAGGCGATTGCTGCGGCTCGTCGTCGAGGCCGGTTGTCTGGTGTCGATCGACACCGATGCGCACGCGCCCGGCCAGCTTGACTGGCAGGTCAACGGTTGCGAGCGCGCAGCGGAGTGTGACGTCCCAGTCAGCGCGGTCGTCAACGCCTGGTCAGCCGACCAACTGCGGGCGTGGACCGCCGATCATGACAGCCGGCCGTGACGTTCATCCGCCGAGCGGCGCAGCGCTTCGAGAGCCGGTTGCCGGGCGTCGTCAGCCGGCACAGTTTTTCCACCGGTGCCCACTACGACCCGGCAAACACGCACTTCGGGTTGCTGGTCGCGAACGACGAACATCTGCTCGACCCGGGCTACGGCTTTGACTCGCATCGGCACCGGGACCTGGAGATCGTGACCTGGGTCCTGGATGGAACCTTGCACCACGTCGACGGGGTCAATGGCGCCCGAGAGGTGGCGCTAGGCGCCGTGCAGTATCTCGGCGCGGGCGTCGGGATCGACCACGCCGAGCACGCGGGCGCGCACCAGCCGGCGCGGTTCGTGCAGATGTGGCTGCAACCCGAGACATTCGGTGCGCCGCCGCACTATGAGCAACTGCACGCGTCGGCCAGCAGCTGGCTGCCACTCGTGTCCGGTCGGCGTCTCGAGGGCATACCACTTCCGCACACCGCGGCGACGCTATGGCTTGGCCGGTTCCGGCCCGGCACAGCAGTCGAGCTGCCGGTGGCGCCGTTCGTCCACGTGTTCGTCACCCGCGGCTCCGTCGACCTCGAGGGAGCAGGCGTGATGGGCGCGGGCGATGCAGCGCGTGTCGCCCAGTCCGACGGCCAGCGGATTACCGGGATCGGCGTCGCCGAAGTCCTCGTGTGGGAGATGCACACGGATGCGATGGCGTGATCACTCTCGCGTTCGAGCACGCAGGAGCGCCTAGGGTCGGTCAGGTAGCCGATAGAGGAGTACTGATGCAGACCAGCCAGCTCGGCTCGCTCACCGTCTCATCGCAGGGGCTCGGCTGCATGGGCATGAGCGAGTTCTACGGCGCAACCGACTGGGACGAGTCGATCGCCACCATCCGCCGTGCCCTCGATCTCGGTGTGACACTGCTCGACACCGCAGACGTGTACGGCGCCGGACACAACGAGGTGCTGGTCGGGCGCGCCATTGCCGGGCGCCGCGCCGAGGTCGTGCTCGCGACCAAGTTCGGCATCGACCGCACGGCCGGCGACGATGCGCGCACCATTCGCGGCGAGGCGAGCTACGTCAAACGGGCTTGCGAGTCGTCACTGCTGCGGCTTGGCGTCGACGTGATCGACCTGTACTACCTGCACCGCCCACCACAGACCGCCGAGATCGAGGAAACGGTCGGCGCGATGGCCGAGCTGGTCAGTGCCGGAAAGGTGCGTGAACTGGGCCTGTCCGAGGTCGACAGTGCGCTGCTGCGTCGGGCGCACGCGGTCCACCCCATCGCGGCCGTGCAGAGCGAGTACTCGCTGTGGACCCGTGACCCCGAGACGGCGGTGCTCGACGCGCTGCGTCAGCTCGGCGTCGGCCTGGTCCCCTACTCGCCGCTCGGCCGCGGGTTCTTGACCGCCACTGTCGACGTTGCATCGCTCGACGACAAGGATTTCCGTGGTCGCAATCCGCGCTTCGCCGCCGAGGCGGGAGTCGCCAACCAGTCGATCGTCGATGCCGTCCGGGCGGTTGCCGAAGCTCGGGGCGTGGCGCCTGCACAGGTCGCGCTCGCCTGGGTGCATGGGCAGGCGTCGCGCCTAGGCGTGCCGGTCGTGCCCATCCCGGGAACGAAGCGGGTGCGGTGGCTCGAGCAGAACGTCGGGGCCCTCGACATCGAGCTGACGGCCGATGAACTTGCGCAACTCGACCCGCTCGGGGCGCAGGTTGTCGGCGCTCGCTACTGATTGCGCCCGAGCCCAGGCAACAGCCGGTCAGCCAGAGTCGCCAGCGGTGTTTCCTGAACCGGCGGCGGCGACGTCGAGCAGCTGGTAACGCTCGATCGCCTCGCGGGGCGCCTCGGGCTTGACCTCGCCGCGCCGAGCCAACTGGGCGAGGACGCCGAGCACGATGGACGCTGCGTCGATGTGGAAGAACCGCCGGGCCGCGCCACGGGTGTCGGCGAACCCGAATCCGTCCGTACCCAGCGAGGTGTAGTCACCCGGCACCCACCGCGAGATCTGGTCGGGAACGGCACGCATCCAGTCCGAGACGGCGAGCACCGGGCCTACCGCGTCGGCGAGTCGGGTCGATATGTAGGGCACCTGGGGGTCGTCGGACGGGGTGAGCAGGTTGGTCTGCTCGCATGCGACCGCGTCCCGACGCAGCTCGTTCCATGACGTCACCGACCACACGTCCACGTCGACGCCCCATTCGTCGCCCAGCATCCGCTGGGCTTCCAGCGCCCAGGGCATGGCGACGCCGGACGCGAGCACTTGAGCCCGCGGCCGTCCCTCGACACCCAGCGCGGGAGAGTAGCGGTGCATGCCGCGCAAAACTCCCTCGACGTCGAGACTCTCGGGCTCGGCCGGCTGCACGATCGGCTCGTTGTAGATCGTCAAGTAGTAGAAGACGTCCTCGCCGACCCCGTTCGGGCCGCCGCCGGCGTACATCCGCCACAGCCCGTCACGCACGATGTGGGCGATCTCGAAGGCGAAGGCGGGGTCGTAGGCGATCACTGCCGGGTTGGCCGACGCGAGCAGCATGGAGTGTCCGTCGGCGTGCTGAAGTCCCTCGCCGGTGAGTGTGGTGCGCCCCGCCGTCGCACCCAGGACGAAGCCGCGCCCGAGCTGGTCGGCCATCTGCCAGAACTGATCACCAGTGCGCTGGAAGCCGAACATCGAGTAGAAGATGTAGAACGGGATCATCGGCTCGCCGTGCGTGGCGTACGAGGTGCCTGCAGCCATCAAGGACGCGGTCGAGCCCGCCTCGCTAATGCCCTCGTGCAAGATCTGACCGGTCTTGGACTCCTTGTAGGACAACAGCAATGCGCGGTCGACAGCCTCATAGACCTGGCCGTGCGGTGAGTAAATCTTCGCGGTCGGAAAGATCGCATCCAGACCGAAGGTGCGCGCCTCGTCCGGGATGATCGGCACGAACCGCTGGCCGATCTCCTTGTCCTTCATCAGGTCTTTGAACAGCCGGACAGTGGCCATCGTCGTGGCGACCTGCTGTTTGCCCGATCCGGCGCGCAATTCCGCGTACGCGGCCTCGCCGGGCAGTGCCAACGGCTTGGCGCGCACGACCCGTTTGGGCAGTGACCCACCGAGCGCGGCACGACGTTCCTTCATGTAGGAGATCTCGTCGCTGCGTTCGCCGGGGTGGTAGTACGGCGGCAGATCGGCCTCGAGTTCCGCGTCGCTGATCGGCAGGTAAAGCCGGTCACGGAAGGCCTTCAGGTCGACGGTGGTCAGCTTCTTCATCTGGTGCGTGGCGTTGCGGCCCTCGAAGCTCTCGAGCGTCCAGCCCTTGATCGTGTGGGCGAGAATGACCGTCGGCTGTCCGACATGCTGACGCGCCGACAGGAACGCGGCGTACACCTTGCGGTAGTCGTGGCCACCCCTCGACAGCCTGCGCAAGGCGTCGTCCGACAGGTGTTCGACGATCTTGCGCAGCCGCGGGTCGCCGCCGAAGAAGTTCTCGCGGATGTAGGCGCCTGACTCGGTGGTGTAGGTCTGGAACTGGCCGTCGGGCGTGCTGTTCATCTGGTTGACCAGCACGCCGCTTGCATCCTTGGCGAGCAGCGGATCCCAGTCTCGTCCCCAGATGACCTTGATGACGTTCCAACCGGCGCCACGGAAGTGGGATTCCAGCTCCTGGATGATCTTGCCATTGCCGCGTACGGGCCCGTCCAGCCGCTGCAGGTTGCAGTTGATCACAAAGGTGAGGTTGTCGAGTTCCTCCCGGGCCGCGACGCCGATCGCGCCAATCGACTCGACCTCGTCCATCTCGCCGTCGCCGAGGAATGCCCAGACATGCGAGTTGGACGTGTCGACGATTCCCCGTGCGGTGAGATACCGGTTGAACCGGGCCTGGTAGATCGCGCTGATCGGGCCGAGACCCATCGAGACGGTGGGGAACTCCCAGAAGTCCGGCATCACGCGCGGATGCGGATAGGACGATAGGCCGAACGGCGCGTGCGACTTCTCTTGGCGGAACCCGTCCAGGTGCCGTTCGGTGAGCCGCCCCTCGAGGAAGGCCCGGGCGTAGATGCCGGGAGCGGCGTGGCCCTGAAAATAGATCTGGTCGCCCATTCCGGAGGCGAGATCCTTGCCCTGGAAGAAATGGTTGAAGCCGACTTCATAGAGCGATGCGGCCGAGGCATAGGTGGCGATGTGGCCACCCACGCCGACAGTCTTGTTCACGCGCGACACCATGATGGCTGCGTTCCAACGAATGTAGGCGCGGATGCGCCGCTCGATGTCCTCATCGCCGGGGAACCACGGTTCGCGCTCGGGCGGGATCGTGTTGATGTAGTCCGTGCTTCGCAGCGCCGGGACGCCAACCTGCCGTTCGCGCGCGCGCTCCAGCAGCTTGAGCATGAGGAACCGGGCCCGTTGCCGACCATCGGAGTCCACGGCGCCGTCGAGTGACTCAATCCACTCGCGGGTTTCGTCGGGGTCGATGTCGGGTAGCTGGTTGGGCAGGCCGTCGGTGATGATGCTGAAGCGATCACGAGTCACCCCTCCAGTGTCCCCCGACACATCCGCAGGCGCTAAGCCAGGTGCGCCTGACGGATGTCGCAGGCGCTACCGTCATGCATGCAGGTTCGTCAGTCGTCTGGGCGCGTTGCGTCCCGACCACATCGTTCGGAGGACAGGCTGTGAGCACGACCCCCGCGTCTGGGGACGGCGCATCGGGGCAAGCCGGCCCGGCCGCCCCTGGACTGGCCGAACGGATGGGCTTCAGGCCGGGCATGGTGGTGCAGGAACTCGGCTGGGACGACGACGTCGACGACGACTTGCGGGCCGCGATCGAGCAAATCGTCGGCGATGAGATGGTCGACGAGGACTCTGACGATGTCGTCGAGGTGGTCCTCTTGTGGTACCGGGACGACGACGGCGACCTGGTGGACGTCCTGGTCGACGCCATCGCGCCGCTGGCCGAGAACGGATTCATCTGGCTGGCTACGCCCAAGCGCGGGCGCCCTGGTTATGTCGAACCGTCAGACATCGCCGAGGCCGCGCCGACGGCCGGTCTGTCGCAGACGTCGCTGACGACGGTTGGACCCGACTGGGCAGCAGCCCGGCTGGTGGCCCGTAAGTCGCGCACCGACAAGCGCTGAGGAGATCCATCCGATGCTGATCGGTGTAGGGGAGCAGGCTCCCGACTTCACGCTGCGCGACCAAAACAACGAAGAGTTCACGCTCTCGTCGTTTCGCGGCCAGAAGGTCGTGCTGATCGTGTTCTACCCGCTCGCGTTCACCGGCATCTGCACCGGTGAGCTGTGCACCGTGCGTGACGAGCTCAGCGATTTCCAGAACGACTACGTGCAGGTCGTCACGGTGAGCGTCGATTCCACCTACTCGCACAAGATCTTCGCCGAGCGTGAGGGCTATGACTTTCCGCTGTTGTCTGACTTCTGGCCGCACGGCGCCGTCGCGCAGGCCTACGGGGTCTTCAACGACGAGGCCGGGTTCGCCAACCGGGGAACATTTTTGGTCGACGTGGATGGCATCGTCCGGTTCGCTGAGATGAACTCCCCCGGAGTCGGCCGCAACGCCGACATCTGGCGCGATGCGATCAAGGATCTCGTCGGACGCTGAGCTCACCGCACCGGCCGGCCATACCGGTCGGCCAACCTGACAGCGCGTTCGTCGGCAGGAGCGACCAGGCTCGGTTCGGCGTCGAGTTCGCCGCCGGCCCGGCGACCCTCCGCACGGGCCATCGCCAGCGGCGCCGCCAGCGCCAACGCCGCGAACAGGTACCACTGGATGACGTAGGCGATGTGCTGCGGCTCAATCGCGCCTCCGGCCGGGTTGGACAGGTCAGCCGCGGGCATCGCGATCAGGCCCTGCGTCCCGGGCTGGTCCGGGCCAAGGTCGACGGAGCCGGCGAACAGCGGGACGCCGAGCCTGCTCTGCTGCTGCGTCGGATTGATGGTCTCCACCTGGCCGCCGGGCAGTTCGGAGGCGCGATCGGAGCGGCTCTCGGCCGGCCGCACCCGACCGGTGATCGACACCTGTCCGCCGGGAGCGGGCGGCGCGGACACCGCGGCCGTCGGGCCGGCGGCGATCAGCCCGCGAATCACCAGCAACACGCCGTCGGAGGTGCGCAGCGGGGTGAGCACCAGGTAGCCGTCCCGCCAATCAACCGAGCGCTGTCGGACCAGGGACTGATGTGCCGCGTCATAAGTCCCCGTTGCGGTCACCTGCCGGAACTGGACGGCGTCCGCGCGCGGTGTCGCGGCGTTGCCAAGAACCGGCAGCACGCTCGTGATCGGTGCGACGGGGGCGTGGTTGTTGCGGCGCAGGTTGTCGTTGGCCGCGTGTTTGTCGCGCTCGCGAGCGACCTGCCAGGTACCGAGGACGACGCAGAGCGCTGCCACCGCCAGCATCAACGCCGAAAGCGCCAGGTAGCGCGGATGTCGAAGCGTGCTCAGCACGAGCTAACGGTACGTCGCGCCAGGTAGCCTGATGCCTGCCCCGCGTGCAGCTGGGCCAGCTAGTTTGCGGGCGCTTAGCTCAGCGGGAGAGCACTCGGTTTACACCCGAGCGGTCACTGGTTCGATCCCAGTAGCGCCCACCGTGGCAATAGCGAGCCAGTAGCGTGTTCGACCGTGCCGCAGCTTGCCGAGGTGAT
>JBDUCV010000004.1:0-58719 GCA_040003255.1 Actinomycetota bacterium | reverse complement strand
CGTCATCGGCAACATCGTCATCGGCAACATCGTCATCGGCAACATCGTCATCGGCAACATCGTCATCGGCGACGACGACATCGCCAAGCACGACGTCGTGCAGACCCTCGACGTCGAGCGGTACGACCAGCAGCAGCGCGAGCCCGACGCCGACGCCTACGTCGACGGACACCGCGACCTCCACTGCGTCGTCTAGCGCGTCTGCGTCGTCCAGCCCGTCATCGACCGACTGCGCAACCCCCTGACACGGCGCATACGGGCGTAGCCCGGACGAGGCAGCTGCCGTCAGGACAGCGTCATCCGGGCGACCTCGTGCAGGCTGGCCGGCTTATCGGACGGACTGGATTTCTGCACGGTCAACTCGGCACGACGGCCGCGTAGGACCAAGGTCACCAGCTCATTGCCGAAATAGGGACCGGCCTCACGGGTCCAGGCGATCGTCATCGGAGGTACCTTCGCGACTAGCCCGAGTAGAGCACGGGTAACTCGCTCGGCGGCCCTGCTCCACGAGACGCGAAACGCAAGCTTCATGGCACGCGGCACGTAGTTGTGCAGCGGGGAGCAGGTCAGTTGGTAGACGTGGGACTGGATCGGCTCGGGGTAGCGGACGCGGGCGACGTAGGCGTGGTGGACGTCGCCAGACAGCACGCAGATCGTGGCGGGCGCGCCGCCCGGGTGTCCGGCGCGTTCGCCACGGGCGACCTGTCCCAGCAGGTCCGCGAGCCGGTCGAACGATGCCCGAAACGATGCCCAGTGCTCGAGGTCCGCAGCTCGGCGGAACCACTCCGACCAGCGAGCGACCCGCGGCCCCCGGGCCCCGGCGCAAAGCACCTCGTTCCACGACTCGAGGTCGTGCAGAGCGCGCGGGAGGAGCCACGGCAGCGAAGTGCCGATGAGCAGGTGGTCGTAGTCGCCGTCAACTTGGTCTTCGATCCAGGCCAACTCCTCGGCGCCGATCATTCCGCGCGCACCCTCGGCCAGGATGCGCCCGCAGCGTGAGTCGATCATCACCAGCCGCACCGAACCGAGGTCGCGTCGGTAGGACCAGCGGGCACCCTTCGCGCCGTCGGCTTCGCGGTCCGCCGCTGCTGCGAACTCGCGCACGAGCTGCTCCGCATCGCCGTCGTGCGAGCGCACCTGCTGGTACAGGGCGTTGCCGTCGAGCTCGGTGGGGGACAAGTTGCCGAGGTGTTGGTAGACCCAGTACGACGAGAGCGCGCCGACGATCCGCTCTTGCCACCAGGACGTGGCCTGCATGTCGGTCCGCCACGCGTGCGAAGTATTCCAATCGTCGCGGACGTCGTGGTCATCGAAGATCATTGCGCTCGGCACGGTCGAGAGCAGCCAACGCACTTCGGGATCGGTCCAAGATTCGGCATAAAGCCAGGTGTATTCCTCGAAATCCGCGACTTGATCGCCAGCGCCGATGTGGATGTCGCGGCGTCCGCGGATGCGCGCCTTGGTCGCCTCCGAGGTGTCGTCGGCGTAGACCTGGTCACCGATCAGGATGAGCGCGTCAGGCCATTCGTCGTCTGGGAGTGCGGCGACCTCGCGGGAATAGGCATTGAGTGCGTCGGCGTCGAAGGGGCCGTCCACGCTCACGGCGTCTGCGCATGCATATCGGCACGAGCCGAAGGCGATCCGTACCGGTCGCTCTCGGTGCAGGGTGCGGATCCGGCTAGGCGGACGCTCCGAATCCGCCGGCGGCCAGACCACCTCGCCGTCCAGGCGTACGTCATAGGTCGTTGTGGTGGCCGGCTGCAGCCCATCGACTCGGACGAGCGCGTAGTGGTGCCCGGCGACCGTCCAGGTCGGTTCGGACCGGCCGAGCACCTCGACGACGCATGGACGGTCGGTCTCCACCCAGATGGTCGCGTCATCGACCCCGACGTGGCGCAGGAGCGGGCCCAGGAGGAGACGGATCACCGCGACTGTCTATCAGCACGGTCGCGCGTGCCAAGCTGCAGGTATTCAGAATCCGTTCTGCTATCGAGGATCGCTATCTGATCGGAGGACCCCGGTTGACTCATCCCGGCCCGGCGCAGAGGAGCGAGCTGCTCTCGCTCACAGACCCCCGTGGCAGGTGGGTGCTCGCGGCCGCGGTTTTGGGCAGCGGTCTGACGTTGCTGGACGTGACGGTCGTCAACGTCGCGCTCCCGCGGCTCGGCGAAGATCTGAACGCGAGCTTCGCGGGTCTTCAGTGGGTGATCAACGGCTACACGCTCGCCTTGGCGGCGCTGATCCTGCTCGGCGGCTCACTCGGCGACCGGTTCGGCCGGCGCCGGGTGTTCATCACCGGAACGGTCTGGTTCGCCTCGGCCAGCCTGCTGTGCGGCTTGGCTCCAAACACTGCGCTTCTGGTCGGCGCTCGGATATTGCAAGGCGTCGGTGCAGCGCTGCTGACCCCGGGCAGCCTCGCGCTCATCCAAGCGTCCTTTCGGCCGGGTGACCGCGCGCGGGCGATTGGTGCGTGGTCGGGACTCGGGGGAGTCGCGGGCGCCATCGGTCCGTTGTTCGGTGGAATTCTTGTCGAGGCGTCGTGGCGGCTGATCTTCTTGATCAACTTGCCGGTGGCGGCGCTGGTGGTCGTCGTGACGCTGAGGCACGTCCCCGAATCGTTCGACCGCGAAATGGACCCGCGCCTGGACTTCCTCGGCGCCGCGCTCGGCGCCGTCGGCCTGGCAGGAATCACTTACGCACTGATCACCTTCGGCGGCGGCGGCTTAACCGGCAGCGTGGTGGGTGCGGGGCTGATCGGCCTCGCCGGGCTGGCCGCGTTCGCGCTGGTCGAGCGCACGTCCAGCCACCCGATGCTGCCCGTCGACATCTTCGCGTCCCGGCAGTTCACGGCGGCGAACCTGGTCACCTTCGCCGTCTACGCCGCGCTCGGCGGAGTGTTCCTCCTGCTGGTGCTTGACCTGCAGGTCGTCGGAGGCTTCACCCCACTGGCCTCAGGGCTGGGGCTGCTGCCGATAACCGGCGTGATGCTGTTGCTCTCGGCCCAATCCGGCGCGCTCGCCCAGCGGTACGGTCCGCGGTTGTTCATGACCGCGGGACCTCTGCTGTGTGCGGGAGGGCTGGCGCTGCTTCTGCGGATCGGGCCGCACGCGTCCTACGTTCTCGACGTCCTGCCCGGCGTGCTGTGCTTCGGATTGGGGCTGGCAGCGACGGTAGCGCCGCTGACCGCCACGGTCCTCGCCGCCGCGTCGACCCGATATGCGGGCATCGCGTCCGGGATCAACAATGCGGTCGCGCGCGCAGCCGGCCTGCTCGCGGTCGCGGGTCTGCCCGTCGTCGCCGGCATCTCCGGACACGACTACCAGAACGCCGGCTCGTTCTCTGCCGGCTTCCGCGTCGCCATCCTCGGTAGCGGTTTGCTGCTCGTAGTAGGCGGGACGCTCGCGTGGTTCACGATCAGTAATGACGGCGTGCAGGGACGGTCGCTGTCGGCTCGTCGCTCGCATTGCGCGATCGACGGACCTCCGCTGCAGGTGAGCGTGACCCAAGGCTGACCGCTCCGCTGCCAGTCGGCTGTTGGCGAGTCCGCTGCGGTGCTTTTCAGGCGTGAGCGGGATGTTCGTGGTCGGTGTGCCCGACGGGTTCGAACTGGAACGTGGAGTGCGCCACATCAAAATGCCCGGCCAGGCAGCGCTGGAGCTCATCCAGCAGCTGCGGCAGGTGCCCATCGAGGAAACAGGAGCTATCGACGACGACGTGGGCGGTGAGGATTGGCAGGTCGGTAGCGACCGTGGAGGCATGCAGATCGTGCAGGTCGTGGACTCGGTCGACACCGAGGATGTGCGCGCGGACCTCAGCCAGGTCGACGCCCTTCGGGGTGCCTTCGAGCAGGACGTCGATGGTGTCACGCAGCAGCATTACCATACGAGGCAGGATCAACCCCCCAATCAGCAGCGACGCAACCGCGTCCGCCCGCGCCCATCCGGTCGTCGCGATGATGACCGCGGCGACCAGTACGACGACGGAGCCGAGAGCGTCGTTGACGACCTCGAGGAACGCGGCGCGAGTGTTGAGGTTGTCTGCTTGGATGCGGCTCAGCAGCAGGATCGACAACGCGTTGCCGAATAGGCCGATGAGGCCGAACGCGATCATCGCGCCGGACGCCACCTGTGGCGGCTCGAACAACCGGCGGATCGCCTCGATCAGCACGAAAACTCCGACCGCGAGCAGCACAGCAGCCTGCCCGGCGGCCGCGAGCACCTCGGCCCGGCGATACCCCCAAGTTCGTTGGAGGGTCGCCGGTCGTTGCGCCAACACCGCGGCGATCAAAGCAAGACTGAGCCCGCCGACATCGGTGAGCATGTGCGCCGCGTCCGCCAGCAAGGCCAACGAGCCCGAGATCACGGCGCCAATGACCTCGACGACAAGGAGCGAGGCCGAAATGCCGAGCACGATGGTCAGTGGCCGCCGGTGCCGCGCCGTGACTCCGGCGCCGTGCTGGTGCCCGTGACCCGCCGCCGGGCCAGGGACCCCCGCGTCAGCCTTGACCGGCTCGCCATTCATCCAGGGCCCTATTGATCGTCGTCACCCGATGATGATAGTGGCGGCGGCGCCGACAACAGCTCGGATCGGACCTGCGCCGCAACGGAATCGGTTGACGCCCTAGACCCGCTGCAGCACCACCCAGGTGAACGGCTGAATGGCGCCCCCTGGTGTGACATGTTCCTCGCGCTCGTTGTGCAGCAGCTTGAACGCGGGTGCGAAGGCGGCGGCTAGCGCGTCGGCGTCATAACGCGCCGTGCGGAGCCCGGAGCATTCGGTGGGGCCGTCGGGCGCGAAGGTCCCCAACACCATGACACCGCCTGGCGAAATGGCACCCAATGCGGTGGCGAGGTATTGCTCCCGGTCGACTTGTCGTACCAGAAAATGGAAAAGGGCACGGTCGTGCCACCCGTCGTATGGGCGCTCCGGTTGCCATGACAGCAGGTCCACGACGACGAAGGACACCATGTCGCCGCGCTCGCCGAGCCGGTCGCGGGCCGCCCGTAGCGCCTGAGCGGACACATCGAGGACCGTTATGTCGGACCAACCGGCGTCGAGCAGGGCGTCGGCAAGGCTGGATGCACCGGCTCCCACATCGAGGGCCGCGCCTGCGGATGACACCGACGAGGTCAACAGCCGCAGCGACGTGCTGGGATTAGCCTGGAACCAGCTCACCTCAGTGGCCGCTTTGGTTCCGTAGACGGTGTCCCAGTGCTTCGCTGCGCTCGTCCCCACCACTGAAACGTTAGTCGGAATCTTGAGAGATTCGGCCGCAGCGGCTTGCCCCTGGTTATCACTCCTAGTAACCTGCCGCAGACCCGACCGGTCGACTGGCTTTCGCTCCCAGGGAGCCGCCGGGCAGGTCACCGCCGAATCGCCGCACGGGGCTGACTAGTTGCAGCAGTCTGACTCGGGCGAACCGGGGACCCAACGGTTCCTCGGGGTGAATCGACGCTTAGTGCGATAGCACCACCTCGCGCCACTCGTCGTAGGGCTTCTTCCGGCCCGAACCCGTCAGCTAACTCGGTAGGCGGTTCTCGTGGAAGAACGGAGCTTCGCCGACCGTGCCGCCGTCACGACCGGTTCACCGCGCAGGCCTGCTTGCGGCCGCAACCGCAGTGCTCGCTGCGCTGCTGTCGCCGACGGTTGCCGGCGCCGTTCCACAGACCCCCTACGATCGGCCCGCGACTCCGCCCGCCCCTACATCGCCGCCAGCACCCCCCACGCTGGGATCCCTGACAGTTGCTTTGGACAGGCTGGCCGATCAGAACGAGGCGCTGACAGAGAAGTACAACGCCGCGCAAGCCGCCGTCGAGCTGGCACAACGCGCTGCCGAGTCCGCCCGAAGGGCGGCCACCGAGGCTGACGCCGCGTTTCGCGCGGCCCGCATGGAGTTCGGCCGGATGGTGGCGGCACAATATGAAAGAACCTCCGGTGGGTCAACTGGAGCGCTGCTCACGAGTCAGAACCCTCAGCGCTACCTGGATCGACTGAACACGCTCACGCTGATCTCAACGCACCGCGCCAACCTGATCGCGAAGCTAAACGCAACCAGTCGCGCAGCGAGCGAGGCCCGAACCCGCGCTGCCACCCTGCTCGCCGAGGCGACAAGCAAGCGAGACGCCGCCAGTCGTCAACGCGACACCATCGTCGCCCAGTCGACCAAATTCCGCAGCCTGCTAGCGACCCTTACTCTCAGCCAACGACAGGCCTACGCCAATCGCAACGCCCCCACGATCGCGCAAGTGCAGGCGGCGCTGCAGATCAGGGCGTCGAGCGCCGCTGCGCAGAAGGCCGTCGATTTCGCCCTCGCGCAGATCGGAAAACCGTACGTCTTCGCCGCGGCCGGTCCCGACGCTTTCGACTGCTCAGGGTTGACGATGGCTGCATGGGCGGCCGCTGGCGTCGCGCTGCCGCACTTCGCGGCCACCCAGTACGCCCAAGGCAGGCAGGTCTCGCAGAGCCAGTTGCAGCCCGGTGACCTCGTCTTCCTTTATTCCGACATCCACCACGTCGAGCTCTACATCGGCAACGGTCTGGCCGTGTCCGCTCCGCAGGAGGGGGAGGACGTCCAGATCGTTCGGCTCGCGGCCTTCCAATCCGATTACTACGGGGCAACCCGACCCGGCTGAGTCAATACTCCTCGCGGCGTGATCTGGCCGGGGGAGTGGCGGCGGTCGCGCGGGGTTTGGCATCCGATTATGTATAGGTCCCTGTGATCCAGTGGGCGACAGTCGTCGCGAGTGGCGTATTGGTGTCGGCGAGTAGGTCCCAGCCGTGGCCACCGTCGCCGGAGACGAACTTCTTGGGGCTGGCGGGGATGGTCGCGAAGGCCGCCTTCAAGGCGTCGTAGCTGGCGTCGGGATCACCGGGGCTGACGGCGATCAGGCAGGGCACCCGCAGTTGCCGGGCCGCTGGCGCGGCTTGGTCGTTGATCCAGTCCGCGGGGCCGGACAGGTCCACCACTGCGTCGGCGTGTACCGCGGTCGCGGAGCCGAGCGCGAGCGCGCCGCCCATGGACGCCCCGACCAGGACGACGCGCCGGGTCGCGTCGGTGCGGGCGTGTTGCAGGGCCAGCGCCACCTGGGCCTTCTGGTCGTCGGCGAAGGTGCTGGGTGGGCAGATGGCTCTGCCGTAGTCACACAAGTCGACGAGGACGGCTCGGACATGGAAGTGGTCGGTGAGCCAGGCAGCGAATGGCCACCAGCCGCACAGTCCGTCACCGTCCGTCTGGTGGAGGAAGACGGCGACCGTGCTTCCCATTCCGACATCGATGACCGGCAGCTGAGCGCCGCTGGGGCCGGTGATCTGCCGCAGAAGGCTTCGAGCACGTTGCGAGCCGCAGCGCGCCGCAGCGTCCGCTGTGGCCTCGCTCGACTGGCTCGGGTGCGACGTCGTCGAGGCTGTCGGAACCGACGGCGACCGCGGCGAGGTTGAGGTCGGGCCGCCCGAGCCGCAGCCGATCAACAGCAGCACCGCAGTAGCCGCGAGAGCGCTAGGCAGCGCATATGTCCGGGGGAACATAGTCGGGTACCGTAGCGATCATGCGAACGGTTGGCTATGCCCTGCTCGGATTACTCGCCGAGCGGCCGCGCACGGGGTACGAGATCGCGAAGGTCATGAAGGTGCCGATCGGCTATATGTGGAGCGCCAGCCACGGCCGGATCTACACCGAATTGCAGAGCATGAATGCCGTAGGCTTCGTCACTCACCAGGTGGTGGACGGACCCGGGCCGCGCGACAACAGGATCTACACCATCACTGCGGCGGGCCGTCGTACCCTGTCCGACTGGGTCGATTCCCCGCTCGAGCCGCAACCGGCCAAGTCGGAGCTGATGTTGCGGGTACGCACGCTGTGGACGGTCTCACCTGAGCGAGCTCGCCGGTTCCTCGGCGATGTCAGGCTGGACTGTCAACATCGCCTCGCGACCTACCGCGACATCGACGAGCAGTTCGCCGCCGAAGGCGACGACCATCTGGACCCGGCAACCTCGGCATACTGGTCCTACGCCACGCTACAAGCCGGGATCAGCTACGAACGACACATAATCGCGTGGGTGACCTCGATCCTCGAACAAGTAACCGGACGACCCGCCGGTGCCGTGCACCGCGAGTTAGCCAGGTGAGCTGCTCTGCCACCCATGCCGTCTCGGTGCGTCGACGATAGGGGTGTCCTTTCCTTCTTGAGTTGACATAATGTTGATTATCGGCTAAACGAGTGGGACGAGTCGAAACAGATGAGAGCACTCGTCTCACGGTGTCCGCGAGGGTCTCGGCCAGGTGCCGACGTAGGCCGCGAGGTGCTGCGCCGTGGCTGGTCTGCTGGTCGCCTGCGAGATCGTGCCACGTCGCGCCGGGCGCCGAATGCGTGGGCGCACAGGCATGATCAGACGATGGCCTTCCTCGACGAACCCGGTCCGGTCGCATTCGCTCACCGCGGGTTCGCACCGGACGGCGCAGAGAACTCGATGGCAGCCTTCGAACGGGCCGTCGCGTTGGGCTACCGCTATTTAGAGACCGACGTGCGGGTCACAG
Organism: Actinomycetota bacterium; assembly: GCA_040003255.1. Taxonomy (GTDB): domain Bacteria; phylum Actinomycetota; class Actinomycetes; order Mycobacteriales; family Jatrophihabitantaceae; genus JBDUCV01. Next base: position 50,184 of record JBDUCV010000004.1, on the reverse strand, counting down.
CGGACGGTGTCGCGCTCGCGTTCCACGATCCCGCCCTGGACCGAGTCACCGATAACCAAGGCCGGATCGCCGACCTGCCCTGGGAGCGGATCCGGCACGCCCGGATCTCCGGGACCGAGCCGATCCCGCTGCTGACCGATGTCCTGGCCGCATGGCCGGACGTTCGGGTCAACCTCGACGTCAAGGCCGCCCACAGCATTGCTCCGGCGATCGACGCGATCCGCCGCACCGGAGCGGTCGACCGGGTGTGCGTCGCGGCATTTTCTGACCGCCGGATCGCCGCCGTGCGGGCGGCGCTCGGCCCGAGGTTATGCACGGCGATTGGCCCTAGAGATGCCATCCGGCTGCGGTTCGCGACGCGCGCACCGGCCCGCCTCGCCCGCGAGTTCGCTGGTCGTTGCGCCCAGGTGCCTGCCTCCGCCGGGCCGGTACGCATCGTCGATGCCCGTTACGTCGAACTTGCGCACCGGCTCGGTCTGGCGGTTCACGTCTGGACGGTCAACGCCCAGGCCGAAATGGTCCGGCTGCTGGACCTGGGCGTGGACGGCGTGATCACCGACCGGGCCGATGTGCTGCGTGACGTGCTGCGCGCACGTGGCCAGTGGCGTACCGGCGAGCGGACCGCCCGCTCCTGAGCGACTAGCCTCGGCATCCGTGACTGATCAGCCCGCCGCGTTCGGAAGCCGCACCGGCGCGCTCGCGTCCGTGCCTGGGGCCGACAACCGGCGTTCGGTGCCGGTGCCCGCCCAGTTGAAGTTCTTCTACGGCCCGATGGACTGTGGCAAGTCGACGCTGGCGCTTCAGATCGACCACAACCAGGCGCGACAGGGCCGCCATGGCATGCTGCTCACCCGCTACGACCGGTCCGGGCGGCCCGAGATCACCACCCGGGTCGGCCTATCGCACGAGGCGGTCGAGGTCGGCGAGCTAACCGACATCCGCCGCCTCGTGCAGCACCAGTGGGCGTCGACCGGACCGGTCGACTACGTGATCGTCGACGAGGCCGGTTTCCTAAGTTCCGAGCACGTCGACCAGCTCGCCGAACTCGTCGACGAGTGGCATGTGGACGTGTATTGCTTCGGCCTAGCGACCGACTTCCGGAGCCAGTTGCTGCCCGGCGCGAAACGCCTGGTCGAACTCGCTGATGAACTGGTCCCGGTTCATGTCGAGGTGCTGTGCTGGTGCGGGCGACCGGGCCGGCTCAACGCCCGGGTGGTCGACGAGCGCGTGGTGCGAGCCGGCAACACGGTGGTCGTGGCCGACACAGACACGACCGGCACCGGGCCCGACGCCGTCCGTTACCAGGTGCTCTGCCGGGCGCATTACCGGCACGGCGACCTGGGTCCGTCGCGCAGCCAGCGCGGGCAGCTGCGCCTCGACGTCTGATCAGCAGCGCCGTCGCAACGCGATCGCACTGACCACGCCCAAGGCCGCGGACGCGACTGCTACCCCCGCGACCACTCGGCCACGCAACGCGTCGACGCTCTGGTCGCGCACCGCCTGCGCCGTCACGACCGCGTCGACGGCGTCACATGCGGCGCCGGCCAGCACCCAGGACGCCCCTCCCCCGCCCACCAGCGAGACAACGGCCCCCGTGCCCAGCGCGGCGTCGCGAATCCCCGCCGTGCGGATCAGCCAGCTCACCCGCGGCAGGGTCGAGGGGTCGACGGCCAGCTGGCGCAGGGCGCCTACCGGCAGCACTAGCACCGTCGCGCCGAGAACCGCCCGTCCAGCGTTGATGCCGAGACCAATCGTTCGGGCATCCACGACGCGCACCATCGATGAGATCCCGGCCGCAATGGAGGCCAGTCTTGGCGACGCATAGCGGGCAATGCTCACGATCTGAGCTCCTTGACTGTGCAGCTACTGAACCGAGGTTGGGCCGGGGTGTGTATCTGAGGCAACGTTAAGAACAGGCAAAGTAGGGAATCCTCGACCGTCGTCGCTCGTTTGGCTGGTAGAAGGTCCCGTTTAGCACACAAACAGATGACAGGAGGTGCCCATTATGGCAGATCGCACGCTGCGGGGCAGTCGTATGGGCGCCGTCAGTTACGAGACTGAATACGGAGCGGAGCCAGCGCCCCGCAATGTCGCCGCCTACGTCTGCCCCCGCGGTCACGAGTTCAGCATTCCGTTCTCCGAGGAGGCGGAAATCCCGGCAACTTGGGAATGCCGGCTCGACGGCACGCCCGCAGAACTGGTCGACGGCCCGGCGCCAGAAGCCAAGAAGATCAAGTCTCCACGCACGCATTGGGATATGCTGATGGAGCGGCGAACCGTCGCGGATCTTGAAGAGGTATTGGCCGAGCGGCTCGACGTGCTGCGGGCTAGGCGCGGCGTCAAGAGCGCCTGACCAACCAGCGCGTCAGTCAGCGGGGCCGGCCAGACCGGCCCCGCACTGCTGCACGCAACTGCTCCGCGCGGTGGGCAGCACCCCACTGGGTGACCCGCCACAACGCCTCGCGGACGATCGAGCCGCTCATCTTGCTCTCGCCGCGCTGGCGCTCGGCGAAGGTGATCGGGACTTCGACGACCCGAAACCCGGCCCGCACCGCCCGCCACGCCAGATCGACCTGAAAGCAATAGCCCTGCGACGCCATCGCCGGGTAGTCGATGCCCTCGAGCACCGACCGGCGGTAGGCGCGGTAGCCACCGGTTGCGTCGTGTAGGCCCATCCCGAGGGCGAGTCGGGTGTAGAGATTGCCGCCGCGCGAAAGCAGTTCGCGCGACTTCGGCCAGCCGACGACGCGCCCTCCCGGCACCCATCGCGAACCGAGCACCAGATCAGCCTCGGGTAGCGCCGAGAGCAAGGCTGGCAATTGTTCCGGGGCGTGTGAGCCGTCAGCATCCATCTCGACCAGGACGTCGTACCCATGGTTCAGCCCCCAGCCGAAGCCCGCGATGTAGGCAGCACCCAGCCCGGCCTTGACGCTGCGGTGCAGCACTGCGATGCGCGGGTCTGCGGCCGCGAGCGCATCAGCGATCTTGCCGGTGCCGTCCGGGCTGCCGTCGTCGACGACCAGGACGTGCGCCTGGGGAACAGCCGCCAGCGTGCGCGCGACGATTGGCTCGATATTGTCGCGCTCGTTGTAGGTGGGGACGATCACGAGCACGCTGTCCGCTGGTTCGGCGATCACGCACGCACCATCTCCTCGGTATCGGTGTTGCCTGTGGGGGTCATTGGGCGTCGTCGCCGATGCAATACCGATACCAGCAGCGCCGCCAGGGCCGAGGCCCCGAGGACATATTCGGGCACCGGCCCCCAGCGCGTCGCCAGGGTCTTGCCGGTTCGCAGCGGCACGTCGGTAACCAGCCGCGACGGCGTGAACAGGTCGCCGGACCGCATCCGTATTCCCCCGTCCGGGCCGATGATCGCCGACTCGCCGCTCGTCGACACCTGCACCGTGGTCCGGCCGTGCTCCACTGCCCGCAACTGGCTCATCGCAAGCTGCTGGTAGGTCTCGGCGGAGTGCCCGAAGGTCGCGTTGTTGGTTTGGACGACGATCAGCTGCGCACCGGCGGCCACCGAGGAGCGCACCAGTCCGTCATAGGCGACCTCGAAACAGATTACGTCGCCGATCGGAAACGGTCCGTCGGTCAGCAGCCCGTTGCCGCCGCCGGCGGCCATGTCCCGCGACACCAGGTCCACCTTCGAGCTCACCAGCTTCGCAAGACCGCGCAGCGGGATGTACTCGGCGAAGGGCACCGGGTGACGCTTGGTGTAGGTCTGTCCCGCTCCGGCGGCTGGCGACCAGAGGATGCCCACGTTTCGGATGTGATCCCCCGGCCCGTCGAGGATGGCGCCGACCAGGATAGGTGCCTGCACCGCGGCGACGGCTTGCGCGATCTCTGCCCGCGCATCGGCGTTGGTGTAGGGGTCGATGTCTGAGGAGTTCTCCGGCCACACCACCAGGCTCGGGCGTGTCGCCCGTCCGGCGTCGATGTCGGCGGCGAGCTGCAGGGTCTGTTGGACGTGGTTGTCGAGCACCTGGCGCCGGCGTGAATTGAAGTCCAGACCGCGGTCAGGTACGTCGCCTTGGACAAGTGCGATCGTCGCCGTTCGCCCGTCGCGATCCGGGGCTGGCTTCAGAGGCCAGGCCAGGACCGCTCCGAAGGTCGGCACTGCGACCAGAGCCGCCGCCGCGAGTGTGACCGACTGCCAGGAGCGGCTCCGCGCGTACAGGGTGACGGCGGCGAGGGCGGCCCCGGCGAGCGCGACCGCGAACGACACCAGCGGAGCGCCGCCCAGCGCGGCGAACCAGCGCAGCGGCGATTCGGCCTGGCTGAAGCCCAGCCGTCCCCAGGGGAAACCGCCGAAGGGCCACCGCCCGCGAACCGCCTCTTGCAACACCCAGGTCGCGCCGACCCAGACCGGGGCGCCTGGCAGCCGCTGCACGACGGGCAGCATTGCGCCCATGCCAGCGCAGTAAGCGGCCTCGGTGACGGCAAGGATCAGCCACGGAACCGGTCCGACGTACACCCCCGTCCAATGCAGCAGCGGCCCGAAGAACGCCAGTCCGTAGAGCAGGCCTAGCCATGCCCCCGTCTGGCTGCGCCGACCGTGCACGGCGATGCTCAGCAATCCGACGCTGACGAATGCCATCGGCCAGATCCCGAAGCGTGGGAACGCGAGCACGCCAGCCAATCCCGCACCGAGGGCGATCAGCGCCGCCCACCGGACGTGTACCGGTGTGTGCGTTTCCGTCGGCGGCCGCAGCATCGGCCAAGTATCCCCGGTGAAGCTGAGCCAGGCCGGGGCCGTCACCCGATCGTGAAGATCGTCTCGCCGCGTAGCACCGTCTGCAGGCAGGTCGGCAGCGTCGCGCCTGGTGACAGGTCCGGCAGCCCCGGGATGGCGGCGCGCGGATCGGTGCTCCACCGTGACACCCGTTCGTCCGGAGCGTCGACGGCCTCCGGGCCGGCGTGCCATACCGCGAAGGTGGCGGGCGCACCAGCCGCCAGAACACCAGAACCGTCCCCGTCGGCGAGCGCAGCCCGCCAGCCGCCTCGGCTGTGCGCGGTGAAGGCCGCCCGCGGGCTGATCGCAGCGCCCGGCTCGGACGGATAGGCCGCCGCCTGCACGGCCCGCCACGGGTGTAGCGGGGTCACCGGGGCGTCCGAACCGAAGGCGAGGGGCACCCCGGCCGCGGCCAGTTCGGCGAACCGGTTCATCGCACGTGCTCGTTCGGGCCCCACCCTGGTGGCGTACATGCCCTGGGGGCCGCCCCAGGTGGCGTCGAATACCGGCTGCATGGACGCGATCAGTCCGGCGGACGCGAACCGGGTCGGATCTCCGGTCATCTCGGCATGCTCGACCCGGGTGCCGGCTGCAGCGAGCGGACCGTCACGTCGGGCGAGGCGGTCGACGGCGTCGAGCACCAGGTCGACGGCGGCGTCACCGATTGCGTGGAAGCCGGCCTGCAGGCCGTTCGCGACACACGCGCCGAGATGCTCGGCGAGCTGGTCGGCGCTGAATCGGAGTTCCCCGGAGGTGTTCGGCGCATCGGCGTACGGCGCGCGCAGCGCCGCGGTGTGCGAGCCGAGGGAGCCGTCGACGAACAGGTCTCCCCCGGCGCCAACCGCCCCGAGTTCCCGAGCGGTCGCGAGGCCCCCGAGTTCACCCCAGTAGCTGATGACCTGGGGTCCTGGCTCCTTTGCGGCGAGCGCGACAAGCGCCGCTAAATCCTCCGCACTGGAGACCTCGGGACCGGCCATCTCGTGCAGGCACGCGATCCCCAGTGCGGCCGCCCGTCGCAAGGTCGATCGCTGCGCCGCACCTACCTGGTCGGCGGTGAGCGAGCGATAGGCGGCCGTCCGGACGGCGTCGTGGGCATTGCGAGTCAGCCAGCCGTCGCCGCGATTGCCGTCCAGCGTCCGAGCCTGCGGTACGGCAGCCAGCAGCGCGGACGACGCGACGGCCGAGTGGGCGTCGACGCGCGAGAGGTACACCAGCCCTCCGTATCCGGCCCGGTCAAGCTCGGCGCTCGTCGGCGGCCGCTGCTCGGGCCAATGCGTCTCGTCCCACCCGGATCCGAGCACCGGACGGCCGCGGCTCGCTCGCGCATGCCGATCGACCAGCTCGAGTGCCTCACCCAGCGAACCGGCGGCGGACAGGTCGAGACCGGTGAGTGCCAGACCGGCCGCAGTGGCATGGACGTGCGCGTCCACGAAGGCCGGCGTGATCAACGCCCCGTCCAGGTCGATGGTGCGGTCAGCGCCCAAAAATGTGGCGGCGTCGGCTCGGTCTAACGCGCCCACCCAGGCAACGTCGGCGCCGTCGACGAGCATCGACGTCGCGTCCCTGACCGTCGGGGTGTAGATGGAGCCGTTCGTGTAGAGGGTGCGCACGGGATGAAGTCTGCCTGGGTCACTTGCAGGATGGGCTAGCGTCTGGACATCCACGGCGTGATGTACTCCGCGTCTGATTTCTTCCCTAACGAGGGAGCCGCTTAGTGACCGCGAGCATCGAGGACGTCGCCCGCCGGGCGGGCGTCTCGATTGCTACCGTCTCCCGGTCGTTGCGCGGCCTGCCGGACGTTGCCCCTTCCACTCGTGACCGCGTGCTGGAGGCTGCCCGAGAGCTCAACTATGTCGCCTCACCGTTCGCCGCCCGGTTGGCCAGCGGGCGCACCGCCACGGTCGGCGTGGTCGTGCCGTTCGTCAATCGGTGGTACTTCGCCGAGGTGCTGGGAGCGGTTGAGGCCGTGCTGCATCAGGCCCAGTACGATTTGCTGCTCTACAACCTCAATGACGAAAGCGGTCGAAAGCGATTCTTTGCCACCATGCCGGCGCGCAAACGCGTCGATGCGCTGTTAATCGCCAGCCTGGTTCTTCCCGAAGACGAGGTCGAGGCGTTAAGCACCCTGGACGTGCCGATCGGCATGCTGGGCGTCGAGTGCCCCGGCTACCGGTCCACCCGGATCGACGATCGCGCCGGTGCGCGGCACGCGGTCGAGCATCTGTTGCGGCTGGGTCACACCCGCATCGGGCTGATCGGCGGCGACACCGATGACCCGATGCGATTCACCCCGCCGCACCATCGCCGCGTCGGTTACCTGGACGCGCTGCACTCCGCGGGGCTGGACTACGAAGCCGAACTCGAGGAGCTCGGCTACTTCACTGTCGACGGGGGCGCATCGGCCACCGAGACGTTGCTGCGGCGCCGCAGCCGGCCCACCGCGATCTTCGCCGAATCCGATGAGATGGCCTATGGCGCGATCCGCGCGATCCGCCGCGCCGGGCTGCGCGTGCCAGACGATATTGCCGTGGTGGGTTTCGACGACCACGAGATGGCCGGCCTGATGGATCTGTCGACGATCCGGCAGCCGGTCGCCGACCTCGCCGCGGACCTGACGACCCGGCTGCTCGCCGCGGTCGCGAGTCCGGACAAAGAACCGCTCGTGCAGGTGCTGCCCACCGAGCTCGTGGTGCGGGGATCGACGGACCCTGCCCAAACCGTTTACTGATCAGCGAAAGCGGCGCGCCGCCAGTTCGGCTTGGGTGGGTGGGTCGGCGCCGGCCCGCTCGCAGGTCATCGCAGCGACGAGCGTTGCATCGTCGATTGCCGCACCGAGCCGGGCGGCGTCGCTATAAACCGCCTGAAGTCCGGCCCGGTCGCGTACGCCCGCGTCAGCGAACGCGCCCAGTAGCCCGGCCATGAAGGCATCGCCGGCGCCCACCGTGTCGACCAGTTCGATGGCGGGCGCGGGCCGGTGCACGGGCGGTTCACCACCTGGATAGCCGGTCGCGCCGGCCGGTCCGCGGGTGATAACCACCAGGTCCGGGCCGAGGTCGCGCCAATCCCCGGCGACGCAGTCCAGGTCGCGGCCTGGGTAAAGCCAGCTCAGGTCGTCCTCGCTCACCTTGACGACGTGCGCGCGGCGTACGCAGCTCTCGATCAGGGGACGGCCTCGTTCGGGGCTGCCGATCAGCCGAGGGCGGACGTTCGGGTCGTAGCTGACCAGACCTCGGTCGTCGTCGTGCCACTGCGCCATCAGTGCGCCGATCAGCGAGTCTCCGGGCGGCGTCCAGGTGGCGAGCGAGCCGGTATGCAGGATGGTCGTGTCGGCGGGCACGGCCGCCAGTTCTGCTGTCGTCCACTGCCAGTCGGCGGTGCCGTCGAGGTAGAAGTCATAACTCGCTCGACCGTGCTCGTCGAGCGACACGACGGCGAGCGTGGTCGGTTCAGTTGCCTCGGGCGCGCCATTGAGTTGAATGCCGTCGCGTTCGGCGTGGTCGCGTAGCACCCGGCCGAAGCCGTCCGTCGCGAGCCGCGCCATCAGGGCCGTTCGGTGCCCGAGCCGAGCGAGCCCGACCGCCACGTTGAGCGGACTGCCACCGGGGTGCGCGGTGAACGTCACGTGGTCACCGGAGTCGACCAGATCTATCAGGGCCTCGCCGATGACGGTCAACACGTGGCGCAGGGTACCCGCCAGGTTAGGTTCGCCAGGTGACCCTGATGCTCGTCGACGCGGCCGGGCTGTACTTCCGTGCGTTCCACGGCGTGCCGGAATCCGTCCGAGCACCCGACGGGACGCCGGTCAACGCGGTGCGCGGCTTCCTCGACATGACGGCGACACTGATCACCCGACGCCGCCCGGACCGGTGGGTCGGCTGCCTGGACTTGGACTGGCGCCCCGCGTTTCGGGTCGCCCTCGTGGCGTCCTACAAGACGCATCGGCTCGCGACAGGCGGCGGTGAGGCGGTGCCCGACGCGCTCGTCCCACAGGTCCCGGTGCTCCTGGATGTGCTGGCCGCGCTCGGCTTGTGCACGGTCGGAGCGGCTGGCTTCGAGGCCGACGACGTTATCGCCACCCTGGCCGCTCGAGACCGCGACGCTTGCGAGGTGGTCACCGGTGACCGTGACCTGTTCGCGCTGGCGACCGATCGGATCCGGGTGCTCTACGTCGGACGCGGCGTGGCCAAGTTACAAGATCTCGGGCCGGACGAGGTACGCGCCCGCTATGGCGTCCCAGCCGAAAACTACGCGGACTTCGCCGCGTTGCGTGGCGACCCGAGCGACGGGCTGCCCGGTGTGCCCGGGATCGGGGAGAAGACGGCGGCTGCCCTGGTGTCTCGGTTTGGCCCGATCGAGGCGATCCTCGCGGCGGCGGACGGCGGCGAGGCCGGGTTCCCGGCGCGATCCGGTGCTCGGGTACGAGACGCCCGTGATTACCTGACCGCCGCAGCCGCGGTTGTGCGAGGACGGCTCGACGTACCGGTCCCCACGCTGGCGGACGCGCTGCCTGCGGCGCCCGCCGACCCACAGCGCCTGATCGCACTCGCCGACCGGTGGGGCCTGGACAGCTCGATCAATCGGGTGCTGACCGCGATCGCCGTTGCTCGTGATCAGCCGGCCGGCTCCCACGTGTAGTCACCGCTGCCACTGGTCACTTTGACGGTGATCTTCTTGCCGCCGTTCGCGATGCAGGTGAAGGTCGTGCCCTTCTTCACCTTCTCGCCGGACGGGCAGGTCACGTTGGTGTAATCACCTCGACCCTTGGACTGATCCTCGATGGTGGCCGCCACGGACCTCGCGCTAAACGTCTTGCGGACGAGGAAGCCTGGCGTCACGAACGCGAGCAGCGCGCCGACCGCAACGACCAGCACCACCGCGACCAACGTGATCCACAGGCCGACGCGGGAACGCCGCTTGGCTTGCTGCGGTTGGCCGTACTCTGCGGTCGCCGCAGCGCCGTACTGGGCAGGGAAGCCGGGCTGCGGCTGGTAGCCCGGTTGCTGGTAACCGGGCGGCGGGTAGCCCGGTTGCTGGTAACCGGGCGGCGGATAGCCAGGTTGCTGGTAACCGGGGGGCGGGTAGCCAGGCTGCTGATAACCCTGCGCCGGGTAGCCCCGATCGTCGTAGCCAGGCTGGTAACCGGGGGGCGGGTAGCGCTCGATTGGATATGGCTGGCCAAACTTATCGGGCGGGTGCGGCGCGCTTGGCAGCGCATCCTGCGGCGCCGGTTGATCGGCTGACGGGTAACGGACTTCGTCCGATGAGCCATCGTCGTGATCCATCGCTACCTCTCGTCCGGCCCTGGGCAGCCCGCCGCGTGCCAGCCAGGTTAGTGGCTGCGGCTCAGGGCATCATGCCCTGAGCGACGACGCCACGGCGGATCGCCCGGGCGGCCACCCGTGCCTGGGCCACGACCGGGGGTTGAGTACCTGCGGGCGAAGGCGCGGCGGCAATCTGTTCAAGCAGGTCGAGCAGCTGCTTGCACCATCGCACGAAATCACCTGCGGACAGTTCAGTGCCGTGCTCGGCAGCCGTCGCCAAGACCCGGTCTAGGTTCTCCCCGCGCGCCCAGCGGTAAGCAGCCCAGACGAATCCGAGCTCCGGCTCCCGGCTCTGCTGTAGGCCCAGTCCGGCCTCGTCTTCGACCAATGCAGCCCAGATCCGAATGGTGGTGGCGAGGGAGTCAGCCACCGCTGCGGTCGGCAGCCGGTCGGCGATCCGCTCGTCTCGCCGGGCCTCGTAGACCAGCGTCGACACCACGGCGGCGAGCTCCGCGGCGTCGAGCGCGTCCCACGCGCCGGCACGCAGGCACTCGGCGACGACGAGGTCAGATTCAGACCAGACCCGCGCCAGCTGTCGGCCGGCGGGGGTCGTCTCGTCCGCCGCCAGGTATCCGCGCTTGTCCAGCAGCACGCAGATCCGGTCGAAGATACGGCCGAGCGAGCTCGTCTTGCCCTCGATCCGCCGCTGCAGTCCCACGTTTTCCCGCTCGAGCCGGGCGCCTCGCTCGGCCCATCGAGCATGTGCGTCGCGGTCCGGGCAGTGATGGCTCGGATGCGCTCGCACAGCGCTGCGAAGCCGGCCGACTTCGGCGTCCTCGTCGAGGTTCGCCCCCCGACGGGGGCGGACGGATGGTGCGGCCTCGATCGTGCGAAGCGTCGAAGCCAACTCCCGACGCTCCTGCGGTGAGCGGTAATTGATGTTTCGTGGCACGCGCACCCGTCCGATCGCTACGACCGCGACCGGGAAGTCCGTCAGCGAAAGCCGTCCGCCCCACCGTCCTTCGGTCACCACCAGCGGACGCGGGTCGTCCTGCGGATGTATGCCCGGATCCAGCACGACCGCGAGCCCCGCCCGGCGGCCGCCCGGTACCTGGATCACGTCACCGACCCGCAACGCCTCGAGCGAGGCAACGACGGCGCCGCGCCGGGCCCGTGCCCCCTCGCGGGAAATCGTCGCCTCGCGCTCAGTGAGGGCACGACGCAGCGCCATGTATTCCGCGATGCCGCCCCGGTCGCAGTGCATCGCCGCGGCGTACTCGGCGAGTGTCGCCTCGTTGCGCCGGATCTGGCGGAGCAGTCCGGCTACTGACCGGTCGGCTTGGAACTGGGCGAAGGACGCCTCTAGCAGGATGCGAGCAGCGTCGCGTCCCATCTGGCCGACCAGGTTGACCGCCATGTTGTAGGACGGGCGAAACGACGAACGCAGCGGGTAGCTGCGCGTCGAGGCGAGCCCGGCGACCCGCGCGGCATCGATCTCTGGGGTCCACAACACGACGGCGTGACCTTCGATATCGATTCCCCGCCGCCCCGCCCGTCCGGTGAGTTGCGTGTACTCCCCCGGGGTGATGTCGGCGTGCGTCTCGCCGTTGAACTTGGACAGCCGTTCCAGCACGACGGTACGGGCCGGCATGTTGATGCCCAGCGCAAGCGTCTCGGTGGCGAACACGGCGCGCACCAGACCGCGCACGAACAGCTCCTCGACGGCTTCCTTGAACGCCGGGATCAGCCCGGCATGGTGCGCGGCGATGCCCCGACGCAGACCCTCGAGCCAGTCCCAGTAGCCGAGCACCTCAAGGTCCTCGGCGGGCACGGCAGCGGTGCGGCGCTCGACGGCGGCACTGATCTCGGCGCGTTCGTCCTCGCTGGTCAGCCAGAGTCCAGACTGCACGCATTGCGCCACTGCGGCATCGCAGCCAGCCCGGCTGAAGATAAAGGTGATCGCGGGCAGCAAGCCCTCGCGGTCGAGTCGCGCGACGACGTCCGGGCGATGTGGTGGGCGCCAACCGCGTGCCGGACCGCGCTCGCCGTAAGGGCGACGACTGCGGGCACCTGGATCGAAGTAGCGCATCCGCTCGTTGAGGTGACGGGTCAACTCGGGATCGACCGTCGACGGATCGGGCCCGAACAGGTCGAACAGCCGCATCCCGACGAGCATGTGCTGCCACAACGGAACCGGGCGGTCTTCATGCACGATCACCCTGGTGTGCCCGCGCACCGAGATCAGCCAGTCGCCGAACTCCTCGGCGTTGGAAACCGTGGCCGACAGCGACACGAGCCGAACCGACGCGGGCAGGTGGATGATCACTTCTTCCCACACGGCGCCGCGGAATCGGTCGCCCAGGTAATGCACCTCGTCCATAACCACATAACCCAGGCCACGCAGCGCCCCACTGTCGACGTAAAGCATGTTGCGCAGGACTTCAGTGGTCATCACGACGATCGGCGCATCGGGGTTGACGGAGTTGTCGCCGGTGAGCAGGCCGACCCGGTCAGTGCCGTGCCGGTCGACTAGGTCGTTGTACTTCTGGTTGGACAGGGCTTTGATCGGCGTGGTGTAGAAGCACTTTTGCCCAGCTTGGAGCGCGAGGTGTACCGCGAACTCGCCGACCACCGTCTTGCCTGCACCGGTCGGTGCGCAGACGAGCACGCCGTAGCCGTCTTCGAGTGCCGCGCAGGCCGCTGTCTGGAACGGGTCGAGATCGAACGGGTAGCCGCCCCGGAAGCTGGTTAGCCCCGGACACCGGGACCGTTCGCGGGATGCCGCGAACCGCTCCGCCGGCGAGGAACCGCCGGACAACTCGGTCGGCGCCATGAGCTCAGCCTACGGTGGGCCCGGCACGCCACCAGGGCGCTGGGATTGTGCGCGCCACCAGCGTCGTGCCACTTCCGGCGTTGATCTTCCTGCGCCGGGCGGCTCGGACGTGCTATGAGCAGAACGACCGACCTTAGTGCGGGTCGTTGGGCAGCTCTGCTGGGGTTAGGACCCGGAGTGCACCACGCACGCACGTTGCCGTCTGCGGCAGCTCGCCGAGGCGCTCGCCGTCGGCGTAGGCGACCGTGTCGGCGGCGAAAACTCGCACCCGCTGCGCCAGGTAAGTGGTGACGGCCGGGTGGCCGATGTGGCCGGCTCGGGGCAACGTGGGCGCCAGCCGGGCGAGCGTCCATCTGCTCACCGGTCCGACGACGGTAACCGCGAACCGCCCGTCGTCCAGCCGCGCGTCGGAGGTGATCCGCTTACCCCCGCCGTACTGCGGCCCGTTGCCCACCGCGACGAGCGTCGCGGGCATTTCGAGAAGCCGGTCGTCCAGCTGAATGGTGAACGGCCGTGAGCGCAACCGTGCCATCTCGGCCAGGATCGCGAGGTCGTAACGGCGCCGTCCGCGTGGCCAGCGCATCCGGTTGGCGCGCTCGTTCACCGCCGAGTCGAAGCCGGCGCACATCACGGTCGCGAACCATCGCCCGCCGTTCGTGCGGCCCAGATCCATCTGGCGGCTCGACGACGCGGCGAGAGCCGCCAGGACGGCATCGGCCGCGTCGAGGGGCGCATCCGGTAACCCGAGCGCGGCGGCTGCGTCGTTGCCCGTGCCCGCTGGGACGATGCCGAGCGGCGTGCTGGTGCCCGCCAGGGACTGGACGGCCAGATGGACGATGCCGTCGCCACCCAGGACGATCACCGCATCGTGGCTGTCCGCGGCGCGCGCCAGGAACACCGCGGACTCCTCGGCTGATGTGCCAACGAACATGTCGACCGCGGCGCCCCGCCTCAGCCGCGCCCGCACGGCAGCGGCGACCCGCGCACCGCGACCCCCGCCGGACGCGGGGTTAACGACGAGAGCGACCCGCCCGGCGCTCAGGTGGTCTCGACCCACGGGTCGTCGAGCCGCCGGGGTATCGCGTCTATGCGTGATGGCTGACTGTCGTCCGTGTCCACCGCCGCGGCCGCGGCGGCCTTGCGACGGGCCTTACGCCGGTCGTGCACGATCGCAATGAGGACGGCGAGTTCGAACAGCAGGCACATGGGCGCGGCCATCGCGCACATCGTGAACGGGTCCGTGCTGGGGGTAGCGATTGCGGCGAACAGGAAGATCAGGAAGATGGCGATGCGCTGGGACTTTTTCAGGATCTTTGCCGACAGCACCCCCGCGAAGTTGGCCATCACAACGATCAGGGGCAGCTCGAAAGCTGCGCCGAAGATCACCAGCATAAGCGTGACGAACGACAAGTAGCTGTTCACGGTGAGCGCTGCGGACGTGCCCGCGCCCGCCGTGCCGATCAGGATCTGCAGCCCCTTACTCAGCACGAGATAGGCGAGCCCGACCCCGGCAGCAAACAACACGGTCGACGCCGCGATGAACACGATTGAGTACCTGCGCTCGTTCTTGCGCAGGCCGGGCGTGATGAAAGCCCAGATCTGATATAGCCACAGCGGGCTGGTGATGATCGACCCCGCGATGAACGAAACCTTTAGCCGGGTGGTGAACCCGTCCAGCGGCGCGGTGAAGATCAGGGCGCAATCCTTCTGATTCGGCGGGAACCGCTTCGCCGGGTCGACGGCACAGTACGGATGCTTGAGCACGTTCAAGATCGGTTCGTAGAAGATCCACCCGACGACCGCGCCGGCCGCGATTAACAGCAAGGCAATCACTAGTCGACGGCGTAGCTCGCGCAAGTGGTCGAGCACCGACATGCGGCTTTCGGGGTCGCGCCGATCACGGCGCAGGCGTTGAGGCAGCGCCAGACGGACCATGGACGGATCAGTTGGCGTCGCGGCGGGCGGCGACATGACGTTGCGCCTGCGCCAGCTGGGCCTGAAGCTGGTTGAGCTCACCGCGCATTGATTGCAGACCGAAGAGGTCACCGCGCAGCCGTCTGGACTTCCAGGCGACCTCGTAACCGCAGCACCCGAGCACGACAGCGGCTAGGATTATCGCGAATCCCCAGCCGATCGCAACCACCCAGAGCACGGGCCGAAGTCTACTGGTCGGCACCTGCATAGGCGCTCATCGCCGCAACGGCTTCAGCGCGGATCGACTCGGCGAGCCACTCTGGTGACAGAGCCTCGACTTGACCTGCGGAGCCGAGGGCCAGCGCCCGTACCCACGCCGGGTCGGCGACGCGCAGGCTGATCTGGCGGTGCCCGTCGTCGAGTTCAGTGTCCTCCTCGACGGTGTAATAGTCGGCCACCCAGGCGTAGGCCGGCGCGATGCGTAGCACGGCGAGCAGGTGCTCTGGAGCGGGCGTGAAGACGCCGCCACGTAGGTCACGCAGCTCAGCGCCGGCGGGTGGACGGGCTGGTTCATCGAGTACGTCGGCGCGCTCGATCCGATCGACGCGAAACACCCGCATGCCCTCCGCGCGGCGGCACCACGCCTCGAGGTAGCTACGCCCGTCCATCTCGAAGACCCGCATCGGGTCGACGGTGCGCTCCGTGGTCTCGTCGCGGGTCGCGGTGTAGTAGCGCAGCGCCAACGCGCGGCCGCTGTCGATGGCACGTTGCAGCACAGGAAGCAGCCGAGCCACCCCGTCGAGCTCCACGGCGACCGTGCCTGCGGCCTCGACCGATCCTCCGGCGGCCGTTTCGATCTTGGCCAACGCCCGCTGCACCGCATCGCGATCGGCAAGGCCTGGTGTCTCGGCCAGCGTCCGCAGCGCGACGATGAGGGCCAGCGCCTCCTCGGCAGTCAGCCGCAGCGGACGGGACATGCCCGCGTCGAACAGCACCGAGATGGTGTCGCCCTCGAAGGACAGGTCGATCAGGTCTCCGGGGCCGTGCCCCGGCAGCCCGCACATCCACAGCAGCTGCAAATCGCGGCGCAGCTGGGCTTCGGTAATGCTGAAATCAGCGGCGGCCTCGGCCATCGCGATGCCCTGTCGGGCCTGCAGGTATGGCACCAGGGCCAGCAGCCTGGGCAGCCGTTCGCGTTCCCCGGTCATCGGCGTATTTGCCCGCCGGACGCGGCGAGCCGGTCGCGGACCGCCTCGATCAGGTCCGGCGGCCCCAGGACACGGGCGGCGGTTCCGGCACTGGCCACCAGTCGCGCCAGCCATTGGCTGTCGGTGAAGGTGATGGTTAGCACGCCATCATCGTCACGGTCGGCGTTGCGGCGCAGTTGGCCGGCCCCTTCGCCCGCCACCTGAATTCGCGCCACCCGGCCGGCATCCGGGCCACGGCCGGCGACGAGCTGCAGCAGATCGACCTCGGCCGGGCGAACGAAGCCACCCACCGGGCCGACCGGGTCGACGTCCCCGACAACCCGCGACAGCCGGAAGCTGCGCGCCTCGCCGCGATCGCGATCGAAGCCCGCGACATACCACCGCCGTCGCCACGACAAGACACCCCACGGCTCGATCGTGCGGCGCTCACTGGCGCCTGAGCCGGACTTGACGTAGTCGAAACGGACCGCTCGTGACGTACGGGCCGCATCGAGCAGCGCCGGCAAGGACGGGTCGCTGGCATCGACGTGCGGTGCGGCACCCGGCGTCGCGGCAGCGTCGACGTCGGTGCCGCCGGCCCGCAGCTTGATTAGCGCATTGCGAGCAGGGGTGCCCAAGGTTGCGGACTGCCACAACCGGGCTGCCAGGCCCACCGCCGCGGCCTCGGCGGGGTCGAAATGCAACGCGGGCAGCTCGTACTTGCGACGGGTGATGCGATAACCGTCCTCGGCGTCGAAGATGCTGTTGCGCCCGGTCTCGAGCGGAACGCCCAGGTCGCGCAGTTCTGCCTTGTCCCGCTCGAACATCCGCTTGAACGCCTCGTCGGCGTGCAATGAACCGTCCGCAGATTCATAACCTGGCACCGCGTCGCGGATCCGCTCGGCGGTCAGGAACTGGCGGGTCGAGAGCAGACAGATGACCAGGTTCACCAGTCGCTCTGCGCGTCGGGCCGCCATGTCCTCGAAACTAATCCGTGGGCGCGCGCGTCGGGAGGCGGCGCGCGCGGGACTCATGGGTCCATCATCTCCGATCCGCTAGCGGCAGCGCACGGCGGTTACGCTCCCGGCGTGATCCGTTGGCGCTCCGGGCTGGTGACGGAGATTCGGCGGGAATGGGCGGGGGTACGCGAGGTAGCAGTCGACGTCGCCGAGGACGGATCGATCACCGCTCTGGCCTACGTCGCCCTGGTCGGGGAACCTCGGCCGGGTGATCGAGTGTTGCTGAACACCACCGCGTTGGCGATGGAGCTCGGCACGGGTGGCCACGCACTCGTGGTCGCTATTCCCGATCGGCTGCCGGCCGATCCGCAGGGGCCGGGGCATCTGGTGAAGGCCCGTTACACCCCATCGCAGGCGACCGTCCTCGGTGTGGACGAGCCGAGTTCGCCGCACCACGCGGTGATCGCCGGGGCCACCTCGATCGACGGGATGCCGGTCGTAATCGCCGATCTGCATTCCGCGCTACCGGCGATCCTTGCCGGGGCGCTGCTGGATCGATCGGCTGTGCGCATCGCATACGTGCTCAGTGACGGTGGCGCCCTGCCGTTGTGGTACTCGCGCACCGTGGACGCGCTGCGACCGATGCTGTGCGGCACGGTTAGCACCGGGCAGGCCTTCGGCGGCGACCTGGAATCAGTCACCGTGCATACCGGCCTGCTCGCCGCCCGACACGTGCTGCAGGCCGACATCGCCGTGGTGACCCAAGGGCCCGGCAACCTGGGCACTGGAACGCCGTGGGGTTTCAGCGGCATCGCAGCCGGTGAGGTCGTTAACGCGGTGGCGGTGCTCGGTGGCCGTCCGATCGGCGCGTTACGCATCTCCGACGCCGATCCCCGCGAGCGGCACCGGGGGGTGTCGCACCACGCATTGACCGCGTTCGGACGGGTGGCCCTCGCGCCAACCGACCTCGTCGTGCCATCGGGGCTGCCCGACGACCTGGCCCGCGCGGTGGCCGCCGATCTGGTTGCCGTCGGGTCAAACCACCAGATCGTCACCGTGCCGGTGGACGGGCTAGACGGAGCCCTGCGTTCACTGCCGATGGAGCTGTCCACGATGGGACGCGGGCTCGACGAGGATTACGCCTACTTCCTGGCCTGCGCGGCCGCAGGTCGACACGCGGTCAGCCTGCTGCCCCCATCCTGACCGCCGCCGCAGCTGTGGCACGGTAGCGCTGGTGATCCTCCGACGGCTCACCGCACAGCTGCTGGCCGGACCACCGGCAACAGGTGTCGTCGAGGTGGTCGACCGGTTGCTCGCGATCCAGGCACAGGACGCTCGCGGAGCCCGGCTGGCGATTCGCGCCCGGTCACGCGGGCTCACCGCCGCGGACGTCGACCGCTGCCTGAGCGTTGACCGCTCGCTGGTCGTCAGCTGGCTCAATCGCGGCACCCTGCATCTGGTCCGCCGCGAGGATTACTGGTGGTTGCACGCGCTGACCACTCCCCAGCTGGCGACCGGCAATGCCCGAAGACTGCGCCAAGAGGGCGTCGGCGCCAAGGACGCCGACCGGGGCGTCGCGGAAATCGAGCGGGCGCTCACCGAGCAGGGGCCGCTCACTCGGGCGCAGCTGCGCGAGCGGGTCGCTGCGGTGGGCGTGCGGGTCGAGGGTCAGGCGCTGGTGCACATCCTGGTGCTCGCGTCCCTGCTCGGGCTGGTCGTCCGCGGTCCGGTGGTGGGCGGCGAGCAGGCGTTCGTCCTGGTCCGCGACTGGCTCGGCTCACCACCTAGGTTGCCGGACCGTGACGATGCCCTGGAGATGCTCGCTCGCAGATATCTCACCGGTCATGGTCCGGCGAACGCTCAGGATCTGGCTCGCTGGGCCGGGCTGCCGCTCGTCGATGCGCGGCGTGGCTTGGCCATCGTCGCGGATGACGCCGCCGAGACCGATGACGGCTTCGTCCTTCGCGGGATGTCGCGTGCTCGGCGGCTGCCAGCGCCCCGACTGCTCGGGGCGTTCGACCCGCTCCTGCTCGGTTGGGCGTCGCGGGCGTTCGTGCTCCCTGTAGATGGCGGCGTCGTCACCAGCAACGGGATCTTCCGTCCGGTTGCGCTCGTTGGTGGCCGGGTAGTCGCGACTTGGACGATGCCAGGCGGGACGGTGACTTTGCATCCGTTGCAGGCCGTCAGCGCGCCGGCCCGACGTATGCTCGATCGCGAAGCCGCGGACCTGCGGCGCTTCCTGGGGCTGCCTTCGCGATCTTGACAGGGCGGGACGCCCGATGGGCCATTAGCGGAAAGAAGATCGCAACCGGGGTGCGTGCGTAGCCGCTGATCACGTCACATGGATGCGATCAACTTGTCGACTCGGTCGTCGACGCTGCGGTACGGGTCCTTGCACAGCACGGTTCGCTGCGCCTGGTCGTTCAGCTTCAGGTGCACCCAGTCGACCGTGAAGTCGCGCCGCTTTTCCTGCGCGCGGCGGATGAAGTCGCCGCGCAGCTTCGCCCGGGTGGTCTGTGGCGGAACGTTCTTCGCCTCGAAGACCGCAAGGTCGTTGGTGATCCGGTCGACCGCCCCGTGTTTTTGCAGCAGGTAGTACAAGCCTCGTCCACGCTGGATGTCGTGGTAGGCCAGGTCCAGCTGGGCCACCCGGGGTGAAGATAGTGGCAGGTCGTGCTTGGCGCGGTAGCGCTCGATGAGCTGGAACTTGGTTGCCCAGTCGATCTCGCGGTCGATGATCGACAGGTCTCCGACCTCGATGGCGTCCAGCGTGCGCCCCCACAGTTCGATGACCCGCTTGGCCGAGCTGTCGCTGCCGGTGCGCTCGACGAAGTCGACCGCGCGGCTGAAGTACTCGCGTTGGATGTCGAGCGCCGAGGCGCTGCGCCCCGCGGCCAACCGGACCAGCCGCCCGCCGGTCAGGTCGTGGGAGATCTCGCGGATCGCGCGAATCGGGTTCTCAAGGGTCAGATCGCGGAACGTCACACCGTGCTCGATCATCCGCAGCACGAGGTCTGCGGCGCCGACTTTGAGCATTGTGGTCGTCTCGTTCATGTTCGAGTCGCCCACGATGACGTGCAGTCGGCGGTAGCGTTCGGCGTCGGCGTGCGGCTCGTCGCGGGTGTTGATGATCGGACGCGAGCGAGTGGTCGCGGACGACACTCCCTCCCAGATGTGCTCAGCGCGCTGGCTGATGCAGTACACGGCACCGCGCGGCGTCTGCAGCACCTTGCCCGCGCCGCAGATCAGCTGCCGAGTAACCAGGAACGGGATGAGGACGTCAGCCAGCCGGCTGAACTCGCCATGCCGGCCGACCAGGTAGTTCTCGTGGCAACCGTAGGAGTTCCCGGCCGAGTCAGTGTTGTTCTTGAACAGATAGATGTCGCCAGAGATGCCCTCATCGTGCAGCCGTTTCTCGGCGTCGACGACCAGGCCCTCAAGAATGCGCTCCCCCGCCTTGTCGTGTGCGACCAGACTCTCGAGCGAGTCGCATTCGGGCGTCGCGTATTCCGGATGCGACCCGACGTCTAGGTAGAGCCGGGCGCCGTTGCGCAGGAAGACGTTGGACGAGCGGCCCCATGACACGACGCGGCGGAACAGGTAACGCGCGACTTCGTCCGGCGACAGGCGCCGCTGGCCGTGGAATGTGCACGTGACGCCGTACTCGTTCTCGATGCCGAAGATGCGCTTGTGCACGTCGTCCACACTAGGCGGCGGATGCCTACTGCGGGCTGGAGGACCGAGCGTCGCTCACAGTGGAAGATCGAGCAGCTTCATGCCGGTCGTGGTGGTGACCTGCACGGCGGAAATGTCGGCGCGGCTGAGTGCCGTCCCGGCGCTGAAGGTCGTCACCTCGTCACCTGGTGCCATCTTCCAGCTGCCTAACTGATGCGGCATGCCCGATCGGTCGATCACCACCAGTAGGTATGACGTGCCATCTGGATAGACCGCTACCCGGTCATAGCTGCAGCGCAGGTCGATACGGGTGCCCCACGCCACGTCCTGTACGTCAGCCGTGGCGTGCACGGACGACGATGCGGTGACCGAGCGCATCGCCACTGGGTGGCCCGGCGAGTCGGGGGTCGTGAACAGCGCGGTCGCGGCGATCAGGCCCGCGGCGACCGAGGCGGCAACGGCACCGGTGATCCAACGGCGGCGCGACCTCGCCCGGCGCAGTTCCCGCAGCAGGCGCGGAAGGAGGGTCGGTGGCGCAAGCTCGGTGGCGAACTCTTGCGCGGGCACGGCACGAAGCACAGCCGGGATGGGCGCTAAGGACCGCACCGATGCCGCGCACTCGTCACAGGTCGCCAGATGCTGCTCGAACTCCGAGCGATCCTGTGGCGCAAGGGCACCGAGGACGTAAGCGCCGTCGAAATCGGCGAACGGATCGTTCGTCATGCCAGTCCTCCCGTCTCCTCGAGCGCGAGCCGTAACGCGTGCAATGCGTAATGCGTCCGTGACTTGACCGTCCCGGGCGGTATGCCAAGCTGCGCCGCCGCTTCTGCCACCGACGAGCCGCGCACGTAGCACTCGACCAGGACTTCGCGATGATCGGTCGAGAGCCCCCGAAGCGCCGCGACGATGATCGCCCGATCGGCCCGATGGTCGGCCGAGTCGCCTACCGGACGGTCAGGCGGCTCGGCCGTGATCAGTTCCGGCCGACTGCGCTTAGCGCGCCAGTCGTCGATAACGAGGCGCTTGGCCACCGTGAAGAGCCAACCCCGCGCCGAGCCCGACGACTGGTCGAGCACGGCGGGATGCCGCCACGCCCGCAACAGCGTCTCTTGCACGACGTCCTCGGCCCGCGCCCGGTCACCCCCCGTCAACGTGACGACATAACTCCACAGCGCTCCCGCGTGTTCATCGTGCAGGGAGCGCATGAGGTCGGCCTCGGCAGCGGTCACTCTCCTCCACCCCCCAATACGCAGGCGATGGCCCAGCGGTTCACCCGTCAGCGTCCTCCGCCGGCAAAGGATCGGCGGCACTCTCGTCCGGCGCCGGTGCGGTGTCGGCCGTCTCGTCAGGCGGCTGCTGGTCGTGCGGCGGGGTGTCGGCGGGCGCTGGGTCGGCCGGCTGACCGGTCGGGGGCGGAAGTAGCGAAGTCAGCGCCGCGCCACGGATTCGCCGAAACTTGCGTGCCCCCCGGTTGCGGTCGAGCACCGCGACCTCGAGCTGGCTAGCCGGTAGATCTCTGCCCGAACCGTTGCCGCGGACTGACCCGAGCGCCTGAACCGCGAGCTGCAGGGCTTCGCGTAACCCCAGGCCCGGCGCAAACGTCTGCCGAAGAGCGGCGGTCACTGCCTCGGCCTGCCCACCCATGACCAGAAAGTCGGGCTCGTCGACGATCGTGCCGTCGTAGGCGATCCGATAGATCTGGTCGCCGTCGGCGGTGTCGGCCACCTCGGCGACGGAGATCTCGACCTCATAAGGCTTCTGCTGCTCGGTAAAGATCGTGCCGAGCGTTTGCGCGTAGGCGTTGGCGAGCGCGCGGGCGGTCACGTCGCGCCGGTCGTAGGAATAGCCGCGCAGATCCGCCAGCCGGATGCCGGCCACCCGCAGGGTCTCGAACTCGTTGTATCGACCGACGGCCGCGAAACCGATCCGGTCGTAGATCTCGCTCACTTTGTGCAGCGCGGGGCTGGCATTCTCGGCGACGAACAGCACGCCGTCGGCGTAGGTCAGCACCGTCGCACTACGACCGCGTGAGATGCCCTTGCGGGCGTACTCCGAGCGGTCGCGCATGATCTGCTCGGCGGATGCGTAGAACGGCATCGACATCGGCTCGGGCCTCTCGCTCTAGTCGGTGCGCACTCAGGCGCCGGGCCGGCCGGTGCGGTCGGCGATGATCGCCCGCACCACGGCGTCGAGCCGATCGTCGTCGACGCGGGAGGTGCCCTGGGCGGTGGCGACCATCACCACCGGGAAGATGCGTCTGGTCAGGTCGGGGGCGCCGGTGGCCGAATCGTCGTCGGCCGCGTCGTAGAGCGCCTCGACGATTGTCCGCACAGCGCCGTCACTGTCCAGACCGGGTCGCCATAGCTTTTTCAGCGAACCCTTCGCGAACAGCGACCCGGAGCCGATCGACTCGTAGTACTGCTCGGGATAACGCCCGCCGGCGACGTCAAAGCTGTAGATTTTGCCGGCCGAGGTCGATGTCGTGGCGTCCAGGTCGAAGCCGGCAAATATTGGCACTACCGCAAGCCCCTGGATCGCCTGGCCAAGGTTGCCACGGATCATCGTGGCGAGCCGGTTCGCCTTTCCGTCGAGGGTTAGCTGGGTGCCCTCGATCTTCTCGTAGTGCTCGAGCTCGACCTGGAACAGCCGGACGATCTCGATGGCCAGCCCAGCGGTACCCGCTATGCCGACGAGGGAGTATTCATCGGCCGCGAAGACCTTCTCGATGTCGCGCTGCGCGATCAGGTTGCCTGCGGTTGCGCGTCGGTCGCCAGCCATGACCACGCCGCCGTCGAAGACGGCCGCGACGATGGTCGTTCCGTGGGGCAGCACATCGGTGCCGGTGTGCCGGCGCGGAAGCAGGTTCGGGGCGGCGGCGGCTAGGAAATCCGTGAACGAGGACGATCCCGGCGACGTCGCGTAGCGCAACACGCCGTGGACGTCGCCGGTGCCCGCAGATCGCTCGTTGCTCACGTCGCTCCCGATGGTGTGGTGGCCGTCGAGTCGACCCTACCGACCGGCCGACTAGGCGGCCCGCTCAGCGGAGCGGGTTCATTCTCGCCGCTACTGTCCGCCTTTCTGGACGAATGAGCGGACGAAGTCCTCGGCGTTGGTCTCCAGCACGTCGTCGATCTCGTCGAGGATGGCGTCGACGTCCTCGCTTAGCTTGTCGTGCCGCTCCGCGACATCGGTGCTCGCCTCAGCCGCAACGTCGTCGACGTTTTCGCCGTGCTTCTGCGGGCGATTCTGGCTGCTGTCGTGAGTGGGCATCGAGCGGCTCCTCCGGATCGGTCCGAGTTCACCCTAGCTCCCACACGTGCCGAGCCCGGGATCCTGGCCTCGGCGATCACCCGGGCCGCGGTCCAACGAGGGCGTCGATCAGCGAGGCGGCGGTCGGGCAACGGTCGAGGAGTTCGCCAACGTGCGCGCGAGTACCGCGAAGAGGCTCGAGCGTCGGCACGCGGACGAGCGACTCGCCGCCCACGTCGAAGATGACCGAGTCCCACGATGCCGCAGCCACGGCGGGGCCGTAACGCCGCAGGCACTCCCCGCGGAAGAAGGCGCGGGTGTCGTCGGGCGGCGACGCCATCGCCGAGCGCGCCGCGTCTGCGCTCACCAAAGTCTGCATCGCGCCGCGTGCCACGAGCCGGTGATAGAGCCCCTTCTCGGGTCGGACGTCGGCGTACTGCAGGTCGATCAGCTGCAGTCGGGAGGAATCCCACGCCAGCCCGTCACGATCGCGGTAGCCGTTCAGCAGCCGAAGCTTGGCCACCCAGTCCAGTTCGCCCGCCAGCACCATGGGATCGGTCTGCAACCGGGTGAGCACCGATTCCCAGCGGGTGAGTACGTCGCGGGTTTGCTCGTCGGCATCATCGCCGAACCGATCGTCGATGAACTTGCGCGCCCGATCGAGGTATTCGCCCTGCAGTTGCAGCGCAGTCATCTGGCGTCCATCGGCCATCCTGATTTCATGCCGCAAGGTCGGGTCATGCGACACGTCGTGTAGCTCACGTACCGGCTGGGTGATCGCGAGGTCATCAGGCAGGAAGCTGTCCTCGATCATGGCCAGCACCAGCGACGTGGTGCCGACTTTGAGGTAGGTCGAGATCTCGGCGAGGTTCGCATCGCCGATGATCACGTGCAGCCTGCGGTAGCGGTCGGCGTCGGCGTGCGGCTCGTCACGCGTGTTGACGATCGGACGTTTGAGCGTGGTCTCGAGGCCGACCTCGACTTCGAAGAAGTCCGCGCGCTGGGAGATCTGGAAGCCCGCCGTGCGGCCGTCTTGACCGATCCCCACCCGGCCGGCTCCGCAAATGACTTGCCGGGATACAAAGAACGGCACGAGATGCCGCACGATGGCGACGAACGGCGTCGCTCGGCTCATCAGATAGTTCTCGTGTGCACCGTAGGACGCACCTTTGTTGTCCGTGTTGTTCTTGTAGAGGTTGATCGGCGATTCGACGCCCGGCATGGCCGCTACCCGACGCGCCGCCGCGGCCATGATCAGTTCACCGGCCTTGTCCCAGCGAACGATATCCAGCGGGTTGGTGACTTCGGGCGTCGAGTACTCCGGATGTGCATGATCGACATAGAGCCGCGCTCCGTTCGGGAGGATGACGTTGGCCATCCCGGCGTCTTCTTCGGCCTCGATGAACTCTTGCGCCACTCCCCCGGATCCGCCCAGCTCGAAGCCCCGCGCATCGCGTAGCGGTGATTCCTCCTCGAAGTCCCACGCGGTCCGCCGGGCCCGACCACCCGTCAGTGAGCTCGCGTAAGCGTTGATCACTTGGGCCGACAAAAGCATCGCGTTTGCGGCTGGCTGGCCCGGCAGGCTCACGCCGTACTCGACCTCGGTGCCCATGACCCGGCGAACGCTCACCTGTCCAGGCTACGGCGGGATGTATCTGACCGGCGGTTACCTGCCTCCTATTGCCCGTGGAGATTGATCCCTCACGGCCCGGGAAGCAGCCCGGGAGTAGTGCAGAAGCGGTCCGCGACTGGCTCGGCGACGCGTCATGGCGCTTGCTCCAGGCCGGCCGGCTGCGTCCGCGGCGCCATCAGCGCGCGTCGATCGCGGTCCGCGACCGCGTGCTGATCGGTGCGGTTGTCATAGCGGACGAAGTCCACCAGTAGCGCTGCGCAGACGGCCACTTATCGGGCCGGGCGACCCGATTAGCCCAGCAACAGCTTGCCGAGCGCGACCAGGCCGACTATGACAATCACCGCGCGCAGCACGTTCGGCGGCAACCGCCGCCCTACCCTGGCGCCGATTACCGCACCGGCCATCGAGCCTGCGGCGATCAGGCCCGCAACAGCCCAGTTCAGGTGCGGGGTTGGCGCGAACACCAGCGCGGCGATCCCGTTAGCGACGCCGGCAAGCACGTTCTTGAGGGCGTTAATCCGTTGCAGCGACTCGGCGAGCAGCATGCCAAGGATGCCCACCAGCAACACCCCCTGGGCCGCACCGAAGTACCCCCCGTAAATGCCGACCCCGAATGTCGCGGCCCACATCGGTGCGGTGACGTCGGCTCCTGGATAACGTTGCGCCGCCTCGAGCCGCCGCGAGATGTAGGGACCAAGCACCACCAATGCGATGCCCAGCGCGACGAGCGCCGGCACGACGGCCTCGAAGGCATTGTCGGGCAGAACGAGCAGCAGCACAGCCCCGAGTAATCCGCCGAGCCCCGAGCCGACTCCTAGCCGGATGGCGCGAGGAAGCTGACCGCTGAGCTCGTTTCGATAGCCGATGGCTCCGACAATGGACCCGGGTGCCAGCCCGACGGTGTTGGAGATGTTCGCCGACAACGGGGACAACCCGATCGTGAGCAGGACCGGGAAAGTAATCAGCGTCCCGGAGCCGACCACCGTGTTGATCGTGCCGGCGGCGATACCCGCGACGAGGACCAGCAGCGCCTGAGGCCAGGACAAGCCGGCGTCACCCCGGCTAGAGGTACTGGCCGGTGTTGCCGATCGTGTCGATCGAACGGCCTGCCTCGGTGCCCTTGCCGGAGATAAGCGTGCGGATGTAGACGATCCGCTCACCCTTCTTGCCGGAAATTCGCGCCCAGTCATCGGGGTTGGTCGTATTGGGCAAATCCTCGTTCTCGCGGAACTCGTCGACGCACGCGGCGAGCAGGTGCTGCATGCGCAGGCCCCGATGCCCAGTCATCAGCAGGTCCTTGATCGCCATCTTCTTGCCGCGGTCGACGATGTTCTGGATCATCGCGCCGGAGTTGAAGTCCTTGAAGTACAGGGTTTCCTTGTCACCGTTGGCGTACGTGACCTCGAGGAAGCGGTTCTCTTCGGATTCGGTATACATCCGCTCGACGGTGTGCTGAATCATGCCCGCGACGGTGCCCTCGACATTGCCGCCGTGTTCGGCCAAATCGTCGGAGTGGATCGGCAGCGTGGTGGTGATGTACTTGCTAAAGATGTCGCGCGCTGCCTCGGCATCTGGACGTTCGATCTTGATCTTCACGTCGAGCCGGCCGGGCCGCAGGATCGCCGGGTCGATCATGTCCTCGCGGTTGGACGCGCCGATGACGATGACGTTCTCGAGCCCTTCGACGCCGTCGATTTCGCTCAGCAGCTGCGGAACGATCGTGTTTTCGACGTCGCTCGACACGCCGGAGCCGCGAGTGCGAAAGATCGAGTCCATCTCGTCGAAGAACACGATCACCGGCGTACCCTCGCTCGCCTTTTCGCGAGCGCGTTGGAACACCAGCCGGATGTGCCGCTCGGTCTCCCCGACGTACTTGTTCAGCAGCTCAGGGCCCTTGATGTTCAGGAAGTAGGACTTGGGGTGCGAGCCGTCGGTGTTTTCACCGCGCACTTTCTCGACCTGCTTGGCCAGTGAGTTCGCTACCGCCTTGGCAATGAGCGTCTTGCCGCAGCCGGGCGGCCCGTAGAGCAGGATGCCCTTGGGCGGCCGCAGCTCGTGTTCGCGGAACAGGTCAGCGTGCAGGAACGGCAGCTCGACGGCGTCCCGGATCGCCTCGATCTGCTTGGACAACCCGCCGATGTCGGTGTAGTCGATGTCGGGCACTTCTTCGAGGACCAGTTCTTCGACCTCGCTCTTGGGCACTCGCTCGTAGGCGTAGGACGATCGGGTCTCGAGCAGCAGTGAGTCACCCACCCGCAGCGGCTGACTGCGCAGCACATCCGCGAGGTGCACGACGCGCTCCTCATCGGTGTGCCCGATAACCAGCGCCCGGTCGCCGCCCTGCAGGATCTCCTTGAGCATCACGACTTCACCGGCACGCTCGTGGCCGCGCGCGGCCACGACGTTCATCGCCTCGTTGAGCATGACTTCCTGGCCGTGCCGCAGGTCGGGCACGGTGACCTCGGGTGACACCGCGACGCGCAACTTGCGGCCGCTGGTGAAGATGTCGACGGTGCCATCCTCGAACGCCTCGAGGAACACGCCGTAACCGCTGGGCGGCTGGGCCAGCCGGTCGATCTCCTCCTTGAGCGCCACCATCTGGTCGCGTGCTTCACGCAATGTCTCGGCGAGGCGTTCGTTGCGCTCTCCGAGGCTGGCCACTCGCGCCTGCGCCTCACTCACCCGGTCTTCCAGGATCCGCATGTGCCGCGGGGACTCGGCCACCTTGGCGCGAAGCAGCTCGACTTCTTGTTCCAGGAATGCGGTTCGGCGGCGCAGCTCACGGGAGGATTCGTCGTCGTGCCCGCGTGCGTGCTGCCCGTACTGCGGCTCGTCTGACCCGTGTGCCATGCGTCCACCTCCCTCATGTGGTGCGCGAAAATCCACCCTACACAGAGCGACCATCGGCGCCACTGAACCACGCTTGCCGGCGTGCGACCCGGGGTCTCGACGAGCCGCCGGGTCACCGGGCGCGTCGGCGGCGGCGAGCTGACCGGACACCCATCCGGCCATTGAGGAAATTGTCGTCATACGTAGCAAGCGCACGGTGATCTAGATCGGGACCGGCTCGGTGGCCCGGCTGAACCGCTACTGGGGTGTGGACTCGTTGGGCACAAAGGCCGGACCATGGCCGGGTACCACGCGGGCGATAGGGAGGCCAAGGACGCGCCGACAACTCGCGTGCAGGCTGTCTGCATCGGCGGCGCGAGGATCCTTCACTCGGCCTTTCGGCGTGCCACCACAGATGCGTGCAGGCGATGAGCCCCTGGCCGGTGTCGACGAGGGTCGTGATGTCTTGCGGGCTGTGCCCGGGCGTTTAGATCAGCCGGACCTGCTCGGAGACCTGGCGCCCCTCGGCTGGCTGGTTGTCCCACTGGTCGCCTTGGTAAATCGCCCACACGTCATGCACGCGTGCGGCGGGGAACAGCGCCAAATGCCAGGTGTGATCCGGGTGGTGATCGCTGAGGACGACGTCGGTGACTTCCCCCGGCCGCACGCCCAGCGCGGCCAGCGGGTCGAGGATCAGCCTGGGATCGCGCACCATCCCGGGGTCGATGACGATCCGGGCATCACCGTCTCGCACGAACACCACCCTGGAGGCAACCCCGTCAGCGTTGGCGTTCGGGTGTCGCCACCAGCGCCCAGCGCAACGGCGCCAGCAATCCCATCGCCTGCCACACCTGGCGTTCGTAGCGCCACGGTTCATGAAACTGATGCCGATCGGCCGGAGCTCCTCGGTGCCCATCGTCCTGCCGGGCCTGTCGCCTAGGGCAACGGCCGCCGCGACGCGGGCGCAGCTGCCAAGTCCGGCGCGAGCGCTTCCTCCAGTTCGGCAGTCTTCGCGGGACGCCGCTGGCGGGTCGGTGTGATCACCCCGGGCGCGAGTCGGCGGGCGCTCACCAGGAACGCGGTGTGGCCGATCATCCGGTGTTCCGGCCGGACGGCGAGGCCGACCACGTGCCAGCCGCGGATCAGCGACTCCCAGGCCGCCGGCTCGGTGTAGCCACCGTGTCCACGTAGCGCTTCCACCAGCCGTGACAGCTGGGTCGTCGTCGCGACATAGCCGACCAGCACGCCACCCGGCCGCAATGCCGCGGACACCTCGGCGAGCACCAGCCAGGGCGCCAGCATGTCGAGCACGATCCGGTCGGCGGCCTCGTTCGGTTGGTGCTCGGCCACGTCGCCGACTCGTAACAGCCAGTTGTGCGGTCGCTCGCCGAAGAACGCCTCGACGTTACTCACCGCAACCTCGGCATGATCGGCCCGCTTTTCGTAGGAGATCACCCGTCCGGACGTCCCGACCGCGCGCAGCAGCGTGCAGGTCAGTGCGCCGGATCCGGCGCCGGCCTCGACGACGGTGGCGCCGGGATACATGTCGCCAAGGCTGACGATCTGGGCCGCGTCTTTGGGGTAGATCACCGCCGCACCCCGCGGCATCGAGAGCACGAAGTCCGTCAGCAGCGGCCGCAGTGCCAGATACGGCGTCCCGCCGCTGGATGTCACCACGCTGCCCTCGGGTGCGCCGATCAGGTCGTCATGCTCGATCGCCCCGCGATGCGTGTGGAACTGCTTGCCGGCTGTCAGGGTCACCGTGTGCAGCCGGCCCTTGGGATCGGTGAGCTGAACCCGCTCGCCGTCGGTGAACGGACCCAAGGGCGAGCGGCTCACCGCGGCGAGCCGGTCAGCGCGGCTGCCAGGTCGGCAGCAGCAAGGATCCCGGCCGGCGAGCCGTCGGGGTGCACCACCAGGTATTCGGTCGCTGGCGACTTTCGTACCGCGTCGACGAGTGCCTGCCCGCTGAGCGTTACCGGTAGCACCATGCCCGGCTCGATCGGCCGCGACACCTCCGCCACGTTGACCCACGCCTGGCGATCCGGCGCGACCGCGCCGATCCGGCGTTCGTCGCCGATGGCACGCGGTCGGTCTGCGCTGTCGACAACCACCAGGCCACGGGCGTTCGCGTGCCACATCCGGCGCAGCGCCTCAGCTACCGATATGTCGCTGTGCACCATCAATCCGGGGCGGATCAGCCGCGGCAGGTCGAGGGCCGGCATCCGGTCCTGCAGCTCCGCCATCCGCAGCGAGTGAGTGGCTCCGAACCAAATGAACGCGCCCAGCGCGAGGCCGAACATCGCCGTCGCGATCCCCCAGTTGTCTCGCTGCAGCAGCAGCCCAGGGACCACCACGAGCACCGCGATCGCCCGCCCAATCCAAGCCGCGACCCGGGTTCCGGTCACCCGCGAGCGGGACAACTTCCACACGACGGCACGCAACGCCCGCCCGCCGTCAAGCGGCAGCCCGGGCAGCAGATTGAACCCGGCCACGACGAGGTTGCTCCAGGCGAGCAGGGCGAACAGCACCGCGGCGAGGGTGCCAGGTGCGGCAAGCCAGAAGCCGCCGAACGCCGCGGTGGCGAGTCCGACGGACACGGCCGGCCCGGCAACGGCGACCAGGAACTCGTCACGAGGCCGTTCGAGGTCCTGCTCGATCTCCGACACCCCGCCGAGCAGGAAGATCACCACTCGGCGCACGGACTTACCCAGCGCCAGGCTGACCGCCACATGCCCGAGCTCGTGCGCGAGTACACACAGCGCGAGCGCGATCGCGAAGCCGACCGCTGCAAAGTAGGACGCCGGGCGGCTGATTCCTTCGACCGCGTCGAAAAAGATCCCGTTGTAGGTCACCGTGATCAAGGTCGCAATCAGAATCCATGACGGCGCAAAGTACAGCGGGACGCCGAAAAACCGGCCGACCGGCAGCAGCCGGGCTGCGCGCGAATCGGCAGGCTGGAGGCGGCTGCGAGTCATCCTCGACGATGCTACGGGCCGGACCGAGGCCGGACTGCCAACCGTGGCGGCAGACTCCCGCCTCGCCGGTGGTGCCCGAATTTGTCGCCGCCCGGCCTTACAGTTCGGCCATGGAGTTTTCCACGATCGACAAAGTGCACTCCGCGCCGATCGCCGAGGCAATTGTCGGATCGCTGTCGCCTTCGCGTGCGTCGGACTTCAAGACCTGCCCGCTGCTGTACCGCTTCAGATCGATCGACCGGCTGCCGGAAATCCCGTCGAAGGCGGCGGTCCGCGGAACCGTGGTGCACGCCGTGCTCGAACGGCTCTTCGATCTACCCCCCGCCGAACGCACGCTGCCCGTCGCCCGCGCGTTAGTCGAACCGGCGTGGCACCAACTGGTGGCCGATAATCCCGCGCTGACGGACTTATTCGTCGCCGAGCCGGACGCCACCGAGCCTCATGAGGGAACGATTACGCAATGGCTGGAATCGGCGGGCGAGCTGGTGGCGAGCTACTTCGCACTAGAGGACCCCGCCCGCTTGGAGCCCATTGCCCGCGAAGAACTGGTCGAAGTCGTCATCGACGGGTTACGGCTGCGCGGCTACGTAGACCGCCTCGACGAGTCGTCGTCCGGCGAGCTGCGGGTGGTCGACTACAAGACCGGGGCGATTCCCCGCGAGGCGTTCGAGGCCAAGGCGTTGTTCCAGATGAAGTTCTATGCGTTGGTGCTGTGGCGGCTGCGCGGGGTGGTGCCAGCCCAACTCAAGCTGATCTACCTGGCCGACCGCGACACCCTGACCTACGCCCCAAGCGCCGACGAACTCCTCCGCTTCGAACGGACGCTGCACGCCATCTGGACGGCGATCGGCCGGGCGACGGCGCTCGAGGAGTTCCGGCCGAGTCCTAGTCGGCTGTGCGGCTGGTGCTCCTACCAGGCGCTCTGCCCGGCCTTCGGCGGCACTCCGCCTCCGTTCCCTGGCCCGCCACGGGCGGCGACCGTAACCGAGTACGCCGCCTCGGGGGGCACTGCCTCGGTTCTCGACGTCTGACCGAGTCAGTTACGCGAGCGCGTCCGGTTCGATCTGCGGCGGGCGAATCGCACCTGGCCGAGCAGCACCAGATAGGCGGCCGTGACGATGCCAGCCAGGTTGATGCCCAGCTGGACCAGCGACCCAAACGCCTCACCGGATCGGCCGAGCACCGCCGCGACAGCAGCGTTACCCGCCGCCGGAATCGTGGTCACCGAGATGAACACCCCGATGAGCACTGCCGAGCGGCTCGACGTCAATGACAGGGTGCCGGCGGCCCCCGCCACCAGGGCAGTGATCAGTGAGAACGCACCCGGGTGGTAGATGAACTCGGTCTGGCGATGGCCGGACAGGTCGGACGCGTCGACCAACCCGGTCGCTCGCCAAATGGCTGTCGCGGCCGCCGTCGCGAGCAGCGCGAACGGGAAACCGACGCCTAGCGCGATCGCGGCCCGGCGTACGACGAGGGCGTTGCGCCGAAGCAGACCCACGGCGAGCCCGGCGAGAGGCCCGAACTCCGGCCCGACGACCATCGCACCGACGACAGTGATCGGCGAATCGGTCACCACGCCGATCCCTGCCAGCAGCGTGGCTAGCGTCATGAACGCGAGGAAGCTCCAGGTCAGTGTCGAGTCCTCGCCGGTGCGAGCCACGACGTCGTCCCAGATGAGCGCGTCGGCTCCTTCGCCGGGCGCTTCGACCTCGGCGCGGGTCAGCCCGGCGCCGATTGCGGTATCGACCAGATCCAGCGTTATCGACCCACGCTCCACGACGCCGAGCTCCCGCAGCCGGTCGAGCGTCGCCTGACACACACTCCCGGGCGAGGTCGGCCAGCACCAGGTCTCCCGCCGGCTCGCGCACCACCCCGGCGATCAATGTCAGGTTGGTTACGCCGGGCTCGGCGGCCAGCGCGTCGAGCACAGCTGCGGTGCTGTCGGAAGGGCTGACCACACGCAGGTGCAAGATCGGCATTCGGCCTAACCCACCTTCGCGTCGCGGTCTAGCAAGGCGGCGAGATCGGCCACCGTGACGCCGTCCAGCGAGGCGACGACCGTACGCGCCGACCCCCGCTCGATCGGCACCTCACTCGGGACCGCCAGCACCGTGCAGCCAGCGGCCTCGGCCGAGGCGACGCCCAGCGGTGAGTCCTCGACGGCGACGCACTGTGCCGGGTCGATGCCCACCAGGGAAGCCGCCAACCGGTAGGGCTCGGCTGCGGGCTTGGGATGGGCAACCTCATCCCCGCAGACGGTCGCGGCGAAAAACTGCCGGCCGATCATGTCCAGCGCTATATCGGTCAGCCGCCGGTGGGTGGACGTGACCAGCGCGGCCGGCAATCCGGCCGCCTGGACGGCGGCCAGTAACGCACCGGCACCCGGCTTCCAGGTCAGATCGGTCGCGAACAGTTCAGCGGTTCGCTCGACGAGATATGCGGCACTGCCTTCGGGGTCTGCCGCGATACCGAGGTCGTCGTGCAGGATCGCGATCGAGCGGGCCAGGCTGGAGCCGACCATGCGATGACGTGCCCGCTCGGACAGCTCACCGCCGAGCCAGTTTGCCACGTCGGCCAGCGCGAGCGTCCACAGCTTCTCCGAGTCCAGCAGCGTGCCGTCCATGTCGAACAGCACAGCTCCAAGACCCCGGGTCACGTGTTGAAGTACTTCGCCTCGGGGTGGTGCACCACGATCGCGTCGGTGGACTGCTCGGGATGCAGCTGGAACTCCTCGGACAGTTCGACGCCGACCCGCTCCGGACGAAGCAGCGACACGATCTTGGCGCGGTCCTCCAAGTCCGGGCAGGCGCCGTAGCCCAGTGAGTACCGCGCGCCCCGGTAGCCCAGTCGGAAGTACTCCTCGATATCGCCTGGATCTTCTGCGGCGACCGGCACGCTACCGGGAAGCAGGAGTTCCTCGCGGATACGGCGGTGCCAATATTCGGCGAGCGCCTCAGTCAGTTGTACGGACAAACCGTGCGCCTCGAGGTAGTCGCGGTAAGCGTTCGCCTCGAACAGCTCGTTGGTGAATCGGCTGACCTTGGCCCCGACGGTCACCACGCTGAATCCGACCACATCGATCTGGCCGGAGTCCTCGGCCCGGAAAAAGTCGGCCAGGCACAGGTGCCGTTCGCGACGCTGGCGCGGGAAGGTGAATCGGGTCCGCTCATTGCTCCGATCATCGAGGATGATCAGGTCGTCGCCCTTACTGACGCATGGAAAGTAGCCGTAGACGACGGCGGCCTCGAGGACGCCATCGGTCTGGAATCGGTCGAGCCAGTAGCGCAGTCGGGGGCGCCCCTCGGTCTCCACCAGCTCCTCGTAGGTCGGCCCGTTGCCGCCCCTCGCACCGCGAAGTCCCCATTGGCCGAGAAAGGTCGCCCGCTCGTCGAGCAGCGCTGCGTAGTCAGCGAGCGCGATTCCCTTGACCACGCGGTCGCCCCAGAACGGCGGCGTCGGGATCGGGTTGTCGGCGGCGACGTTTGAGCGCCCGACAGGCTCGACCGGTTGCGCCTCCTCGCCCGCACGACGCTCCTGCGCAATCTTTAGCGAGCGGGCCCGCCGCGCTTTGCGTTCGGCGAGCTTGCGTGATTCCTCGTCGGACAGTGCGGCGTCGGCCGGCCCGTTGGGCGTGGTGGCGACAGCGCCCTTGCGAATGGCCATCAGAGCGTCCATGAGTCGCAGGCCCTCGAAGGCGTCGCGGGCGTAACGGACGTCGCCCTGGAAGATCTCTGAAAGGTCCTGCTCCACGTAGCCGCGCGTCAGTGCTGCACCGCCCAGCATCACCGGATAGCGCTCGGCCACCCCGCGGGCGTTCATCTCCTGGAGGTTTTCCTTCATGATCACTGTGCTCTTTACGAGCAGCCCAGACATGCCGATGGCGTCGGCAGCATGCTCGTCGGCCGCCTCGAGGATCGTCGAGATCGGCTGTTTGATGCCGATGTTCACGACGGTGTAGCCGTTGTTGGAGAGAATGATGTCGACCAGGTTCTTGCCGATGTCGTGGACGTCGCCCTTGACAGTCGCCAACACGATGGTGCCCTTGCCTACACTGTCGGCCTTCTCCATGTGCGGCTCGAGATAGGCAACGGCAGCCTTCATGACCTCGGCGGACTGCAGTACGAACGGCAGCTGCATCTGCCCGGATCCGAACAACTCGCCAACCGTCTTCATACCTGACAGCAGCGTGTCGTTGATGATCTGCAGTGCCTTGCGCTCGATCAGCGCTTCGTCCAGGTCCGCTTCGAGCCCGTTGCGCTCTCCGTCGATGATGCGCCGCTGGAGCCGCTCGTCCAAAGGCAGGGCAGCCAGCTCCTCGGCACGCGAGGCTGCCGAGGATTTGGCCGAGACGCCCTCGAACAACTGCAGGAAGGCCTGCAACGGCTCGTAGGCGTCCTCGTCGCCGGACGCGGGCCTCCGACGGTCGTAAATCATGTCGAGGGCGACCTGACGCTGGTTTTCGGGGATCTTGGACATCGGCAGGATCTTGGATGCGTGCACGATGGCCGAATCCAAGCCGGCCTGCTCGCACTCGTGCAGGAACACCGAGTTGAGCACCTGGCGCGCGGCGGGGTTGAGGCCGAAGGAAATGTTGGACAGGCCGAGCGTGGTCTGCACTTGGGGCCGCCGGCGCTTGAGCTCGCGGATCGCCTCGATCGTCTCCAGGCCATCGCGGCGGCTTTCCTCCTGCCCGGTGGCCAGCGTGAAGGTCAGGCAGTCGATGAGGATGTCGCCCACGTGCATCCCCCACTGTTGGGTAAGGGTGTCGATGAGCCGTTCCGCGATCGCGACCTTGTGTTCGGCGGTACGCGCCTGGCCTTCTTCATCGATGGTCAGGGCCACGACAGCAGCGCCGTGCTCGCGCACGATCGGCATGATGCGAGCGAAGCGGCTGTCCGGGCCCTCCCCGTCCTCGAAGTTGACGGAGTTGATGGTGCACCGCCCGCCCAGCATTTCCAGGCCGGCTTCGATGACGGGCGGCTCGGTGGAGTCGAGCACAATGGGCAGGGTGGACGCGGTGGCGAAGCGCCCGGCGATCTCCCGCATGTCGATCGCGCCGTCGCGGCCCACATAGTCGACGCACACGTCGAGCACGTGTGACCCGTCCCGCGTTTGAGAACGCGCAATCTCGACGCAGTCGCCGAAGTTGGCGTCGAGCATCGCCTCACGGAACGCTTTGGACCCGTTCGCATTGGTGCGCTCGCCGATCATCAGCACGCTGGCGTCCTGCCGGAACGGCACCGAGGCGTACAGCGAGGAGACGGCTGCCTCCGGGGTCACTGTGCGCCGCGCCGGTGTGAGATCGCGCACGGCCGCCACAACGGCGGTGATGTGCTCGGGCGTGGTGCCGCAACACCCACCGACCAGCGAAGTACCGAATTCAGTCACGAACTGCGCGAGCGCGACGGCGAGTTCCTCGGCGGTCAGCGGGTAGACAGCCCCGTTCGGACCAAGCTGCGGCAGTCCCGCGTTCGGCATGACGGACAGCGCGCAGCGTGCGTTGCGGGACAGGTAACGCAGATGCTCGCTCATCTCGGCGGGCCCGGTCGCGCAGTTGAGACCGATCAGGTCAATACCCAGCGGCTCCAGGGCCGTCAGGGCGGCACCGATCTCGGACCCGAGCAGCATGGTCCCCGTGGTCTCGACCGTGACCTGCGTGATCAGCGGAACCGGCCTACCCAGCTCCGCCATCGCGCGGCGGGAGCCGACGATGGCTGACTTGGCCTGCAGCAGGTCCTGGCAGGTCTCGACGACAACAGCGTCGATGCCGCCTTCGAGCATGCCGGCGACCTGTTCCTGGTAGGCGTCGCGGAGGACGGAATAATGCACGTGTCCGAGCGTGGGGAGCTTCGTGCCCGGTCCGACCGAGCCGAGGACCCACCGCGGACGGTCGGGGGTCGACCATCCGCCGGCGACTTCCTTCGCGAGCGCAGCGCCGGCGCGGGCCAGTTCGCGGATCCGGTCGACGATGTCGTACTCGGCGAGATTGGCCCAGTTGGCCCCGAAGGTATTCGTCTCGACTGCGTCGGCCCCGGCGTGGAAGTAAGCGTCATGGACCCCGCGGACGACGTCAGGCCGGGTCACGTTGAGGATCTCGTTGCAGCCTTCGAGTCCGTCGAAGTCGTCCAAACTCAGGTCGGCGGCTTGCAGCATGGTGCCCATGGCGCCGTCGGCGACGATTACCCGCTCGCGCAGGGCGGCGAGTAGCGACGATCCAAGGGGGTGCACCATGCCAACAGGCTACCGAGCCGCACCGCGGTCGGCGGCATCCGAGCCGGTCGTAGGCTGGGCTGGTGAGCCAGCAGCCCGTCGACATATCCGGATGGCCGGAGCTGAAGGATGCGGTGCTGGTGGCCGCCTTCGAGGGGTGGAACGACGCTGGCGACGCGGCGACCGGAGCCATCGAGCACCTTGAGCTGATATGGGACGCCGAGCCACTGACCGCAATAGATCCTGATGACTATTACGACTTCCAGGTCAACCGGCCCACCGTGTCGCTGGTCGACGGAGTGACCCGCCGGGTCACCTGGCCGACGACCCGGATTTCGGTGTGCCACCCGCCGGGCGCCGAGTTCGACTTGGTCCTCGTCCGCGGCATCGAGCCGAACATGCGGTGGCGGGCCTTCTGCGACGAGATCCTCGACGTCGTCCGCGATCTGGGCGTGCGGGTCGTCGTCACTCTCGGCGCGCTGCTGTCCGACACCCCGCACACCCGTCCGACCCAGGTCACCGGCACCTCCTATGACCAAGCGTCAGCTGCTAAGTACGGCCTGGAGAAATCCCGCTACGAGGGGCCGAGCGGCATCGTCGGCATCTTGCAGGACGCCTGCGTGGCGAACGGCGTCCCGGCGATCTCATTCTGGGCAGGTGTCCCGCACTATGTCTCGCAGCCGCCGAACCCGAAGGCCACTGTTGCGCTGCTGCACAGCGTCGAGGAAGTTCTCGATCTGCCTGTTCCGTTGGCCGAGCTCCCGCAGCAGGCCGACGAGTGGCAGAAGCTGGTGGACGAGATGGCCGCCGAGGACGAGGAGGTCACCGAGTACATCCGCAACCTCGAGGACCGTGATGACGAGATCGACCGTGGCGTGATGCGCGAGACGTCGGGCGACGCGATCGCGCGGGAGTTCGAGCGATACCTGCGCCGTCGCGACCGAGGCGGCGGGTTCGGTCACGGGACCGCCGGCGGCGGTTGAGCTGGTTGCGCCGGCCGAGCCGCAGCGCCCGGGCACGGCAATCTCGCGCCTGCTTGCGGCTGGAAAAGTCCGCGCGGATGATGCGCCCATGACGTCCTCTCAAGGATCCGCCGCCGACACCGCCGATTCACTGGGCGAGCCACCGCCGATCGGGCCTCCGCCGATGCCGCGGCCCGGGCCTATGCCGATGCCGGGACCTCCGGTGCCGCAGCCCCAGCCACCGGCGCCGATGCCCCCCACGCCGCAACCGGCGCCGATACCCACGCCCCTGCCGGACCCGATGCCCCAACCGGGTCCGGATGTGCCGTCACCTGCCGAGCCGGCTCCTCGACCGCCAGTCGAGATGCTCTGATCGGTCAGCTCGTCGGCAGGACGACCTGTTCGTCGGGTGATCCGGCGCTGACGCGTGCTGTCTCGGCCAGCGCGATGCCTGCCAGGACGACTCCGGCTCCGATCAGCTGGACCACGGTCAATCGTTCGCCGAGGACCAGCCAGGCCATCAGTCCGGCGAGGACCGGTTCGGTCATGCCTGCGAGGCTCGTTCGCGCGGGGCCCAGGTGCCGGATGCCGACCAGAACCAGGGTGTAGGGCACAACGGTGCCCAGCACCACGACATAGCCGACGAGAGCCCACACCGGCACGGTGAGCCCAGTGACCGCGCCGAGCTTGCCAACTCGGGCCGATTCGGTCAACGAGCCGAACGGGAAGGTCCACCACGGCAGGATGGCCGCCCAGAACACCGCTGACGCCGAGAACGTCCACGCCGCCAGGCTCAGCGGATCGCGACGCGTCAGGCCCCGTTCACCGGTCAGGTAGTACACCGCGAGCGCCACCGCCGACAGCAACGCCGCGACCACGCCCAGCCCGTCGAACCTGAGACCTTGCCAGATCTTCGCGATGACGATCAGCCCGACAACACTGCACGCCAGGGCAGCCCAGAGGCGACTGCGCACCGGTTCGCGCCGGACGATCCAGACGTACAGCGCGATGAGTACCGGTGCCTGGAACTCCAGCAGCAGAGCGACGCCGACCGGCAACCGGTCGATTGCGATGAAGTACAGCCACTGCACCAGCGCGATCCCGACCACCCCAGCACCAACGAGGAAAGCGGCCTCGCGCGGACCCGCGCGCAGGCTGTGGGGTCGGGTCATCGACGCGGCAACCAGCAGGCACGTCGCCGCGCCTGCGGCGCGGATCTGCACCAAGCGCTCCGCGGTCAGGCCCGTGGACAGCGCCAGCTTGCTGACCGTGCCGTTCAGCCCGAACAATGCGGCGGCAGCGATAACGGCGACCAGCCCCACCACGGGACGCCGGGTATCGCTCACCGAGGTGGGAACGGCGGACGGTAGGCCAGCTCGGCCGGGTACTCACCGTGAGCAGTCAGCTCGGCGGCGGCGTGGCCCAGCGCCGCGTAGGCCAGTCCCATCCCACCCGGACCGATGCTGATCCGGGCCACCCCGGCCGAGGCGAGCTCGGTGACGGACGGTCGGCCCGGCCCGGCCAGCACACTCACCACTTCAAGCGCGTCGACCAGCGCTTCTACGCCGACCAGCTCGTCCACCCCGAGGATGAACACGCAGTCGGCGCCCGCCGCGCGGTAGGCGCGCCCGCGGCTGATCGCCTCGTCGAGGTCGCCACCAGCAACGAGCGCATCGGTGCGTGCATTGATCACCAGCGGCAACGAGGCATCGTCGGCTGCCTCGCGTGCAGCACGCAGCCGGGCCAGTTGATCCTCGAGCGGTCGCAGCGAACCGTCGGGGAGGCTGTCCTCGAGGTTGCAGCCGACCGCGCCGGCGCCGATCGCCGCTGCGATCGTCTCGCGCACATCGGCGGGTGTCGCCCCGTAGCCGAGTTCCAGGTCGGCGCTCACCGGCAGTTCGACGGCGGTGGCGATCCGGGCGACGACAGCCAGTAGATCGGTCAGGGACAGCACCTCACCGTCAGGAACGCCCAGCGAGGCGGCGATCGACCAGCTAGCCGTCGCGATCGCGCGGGTGCCCGGCTGCGACGCGACGGTGCGAGCACCGGCAACGTCCCAGACATTGACCAGCACCAGCGGATCGCCAGGCCGGTGTAGCGACCGCAGGAGCCGCGCGCGGTCTACTGCGGTCACAGGGCGACACCGAGCAGTGCGTCGACCGTTTCGCGGACGAGTGCCGGAGCAGCCGCGTCGTGACCACCGGCGTCGAGCACGGCCGCCGACCAGCTATCGACGGCGAGGATGGCGCCGGTGGTGTCGAGATCGTCGGAGAGCCGATCACGTACCTGGGCAAGCATTGGTCGGGCGTCCGGTCCGCTCTGCTGGGCCACCGCGGCACGCCACCTGGCGAGGCGCTTCTCGGCGGCCGGCAACCGCCCGCCCGTCCACTCACGGTCGGCGCGGTAATGCCCGTCGAGCAGCGCCAACCTGATCGCCATCGGGTCGACGCCGGCACCGCGCAGCTTCCACACGAAGACCAGATTGCCCCGCGACTTGCTCATCTTTTCCCCGTCCAGGCCGATCATTCCGGCGTGGACGTACGCGCGCGCGAACGGGTGCTTCCCAGTGAGGCTCTCGGCGTGGGCCGCAGTCTGTTCGTGGTGCGGGAAGATCAAGTCCGAGCCGCCCCCTTGCACGTCGAAGCCGCTGCCGAGCTTCGCCAACGCGATCGCTGCGCACTCGATGTGCCAGCCGGGACGCCCTCGGCCGAGATCGGTGTCCCAGTACGGTTCGCCCGGCCGTTCAGAGCGCCAGAGCACGGCGTCGAGCCGATCACGCTTGCCCGCCCGATCGGGGTCGCCGCCGCGCTCGGCGGACAGTGCAAGCATCGTCGCTTCGTCGTAGTTGGACTCGTAGCCGAATGTGTCGCTCGCGCTGACCGGGAAGTAGATGTCCTCGCCGAGGCGATAGGCGGCGCCTTTGTCCAGCAGTTCGCCGATCGCCTCGGTGATCTCGTTGATCGACTCGACCGCGCCGACGAACTGGTCCGGTGGCAGCACCCGCAGGGCGGTCATGTCCTCGCGGTAACGCGCGATCTCCCGTTCGGCCAGCTCCATCCAGTTTTCGCCCATCTGTACGGCCCGTTCGATCAGCGGGTCGTCCACGTCGGTGACGTTCTGCACGTAAGCGACTTCGCGTCCGCCGTCGCGCCAGACGCGCTGGACCAGGTCGAAGGCGAGGTAGGTGGCGGCATGGCCGAGGTGGGTCGCGTCGTACGGGGTGATGCCGCACACGTACATCCGGGCGGTGGATTGCGGTGCGGTCGCCGCGACTGTCCCGGACGCGGTGTCGTGCAGCCGGAGCATCGGGCCAGTGCCGGGCAGCTTAGGCACTGGGGGCGACGTCCAGGACTCCATCGCCCAAACCTATCCGGCAGACTCGACGCGGTGAGCGCATATCTCGTCACCGAGACTCGGATCATCAAGGCCGATCCGCAGGCCTTGTTCGACATCGTCGCCGATCCGGCGATGCACCCGGAGATGGACGGCTCGGGCACGGTGCGAGCTAACCGCTCCGGCGGACCAGCCCGACTCGGGCCAGGTGCCAAGTTCGCGATGGACATGAAGCTTGGTGCCCCCTACAAGATCCTCAACACAGTCGTTGACTTCGACGAAGGGCGGCGCATCGCCTGGCGGCACTTCAACGGCCATGTCTGGAGCTACCGGTTCGAGCCGGTAACCGGAGGCACTTTGGTGACCGAGCAGTGGGACGCCCGATGGGCTAAGAACAAGCTGTTCTTGCTACTGACCGGATTCCCCGCCCGCAACCGCGTAGGGATGCGACGCACGCTACGACGGCTCGAGGAACTCGTTGCCGCGCAGTAGTCCTCCACCAACGTGACTTTCGCAGCGGGCGATCGCCGTGCGCGAGGTCGGCTGACCGGCGACGGGGCTCGATGGCGCCGTCAACGTCGACAGAGCTACGTCACATCGGCGGCCACGGAATCGCAGGATGGTTGTGCCGGGGCTGCGGGTGCGTTCGACACTGCAGCAGATGATCGATCCGGGCGATGGTGCGTCGCACCTCGCGGATGGTGAGCAGCTCGTGCAGACGCCCGCCGAGATCACCATCGAACCGGTCGCGCAGCGAGCGCAGCACCTCGACCGATTCATCGGTCAGTGATTCGCCGGCCCATTGCCACAACAGGGTTCGCAGTTTGGGCTGGGCGTGGAAGCTGACGCCGTGATCGACGCCATAGACGTGACCGCCAACGACCGGAAGCAGGTGACCGCCCTTGCGGTCGGCGTTGTTGATCACCGCGTCCAAGACGGCGATGCGGCGCACCTGCTCCGATGACCTGCGCCGCACGAGAGCGACCAAGTCGACGGAATCGTCGGTCTCGATCCACAGCTGCACCATGCCCGGCCCGAGCGGTCCGTCGCGGTAGAGGGTCGGCGGGACGATGGCCCAACCGGTGGCCGCGGACACCTCGTACGCCGCGACCTCGCGTTCGGCCAGCGTGCCGTCAGGAAAGTCCCAGAGAGGACGCTCACCCACGACCGGCTTGTAAACGCACGCAGCGGCCACGCCGTCGCGGGCCACCGAGCAGTACAGCGTCGCATTCGAGGCATCCACCAGCCGGCCTTCGATTGTGAGGATGCCGTCGCGCAGCAGTTCGATCGCCTCGTCGACCGACAGCGCGAGCGCGGGGGTCAGTTGCTGCTCGTCAGGCGGGCTCACGAGCCGAGTGTCGTCCCACGGTGGTAGCCGTTGTGGCGCGGGCAGATATGCCCTGCAGGATCGAGCGGGTGGCCGCACAGCGGGCACGGTGGCCGGCCCGCCGCGATGACGTGGCGCGCCCGATCGACGAAGGCTCGCGCCCGGCCTGGTTCCAGCCGCACCCGCAGCGCGTCCGGCCCGTCCTCGACGTCTTCGAGCAAGGTCTCCTGGGCAACGTCGGCGTCATCCACGGGTGCCTGGGCCTCGATCACTACCAGGCCGGCGTCACCGTCCCACGCCAGCCCCATAGCGCCCACGCGGAACTCTTCGTCGACCGGTTGTTCGAGGCCGTCGCGATCTGGGTCACCGGTGGCAGGCAAGGAGGTACCCGTGCGCGCCACGACCTCGTCGAGAAGCTGCTCAATCCGGTCGGCGAGCACCGAAACCTGCTGCTTCTCCAAAGCAACCGAGACGATCCGCGGACCGTCCACGGCCTGCAAGTAGAACGTCCGATCGCCGGGCGTGCCGACAGTGCCCGCGACGAAGCGACGCGGACGTTCGAACAGGTGAAACTGGCGCGGCATGATGCCTTCGAGCCTATCCGTTCCGCCTCACACCCTTCCGCCGCCGGCACCCCCGCCAACTGTCGCGCCAGCGTCAGAGGAGCGGTGGCGGCGGCGTCGCTTCGGTGGGACGAACGCAGCCAGCTCGCTGCCCGAGTCGTTCGTCCGCAGCACGTAGGGCCCTGTCTCGGTGTAGCGCACGACCGACACCGAGCATGGATCGACAACGATGCGCTGAAACTGATCCAGGTGTAGGCCCAGCGCGTCAGCCAGGATTGCCTTGATCACGTCGGCGT
Organism: Actinomycetota bacterium; assembly: GCA_040003255.1. Taxonomy (GTDB): domain Bacteria; phylum Actinomycetota; class Actinomycetes; order Mycobacteriales; family Jatrophihabitantaceae; genus JBDUCV01. The sequence continues at coordinate 6,234 of JBDUCV010000004.1, read as the reverse complement.
GGCTACAGCCAACCCAGACCGCGTCAGGGGCGAGCCGGGCGTTCCAGTCGCGGACTGCCTCGACAGCGCGCGCCGACACCTCAGCCAGGCTCTCGCCGCCCGGGAAGCGTGCCGCCGACGGATGGGTCTGCACCACCTGCCACATCGGATCCTTGGCCAGGTCCTTGATCGCCTTGCCGGTCCACTCGCCGTAGCGGCACTCGACGATCCGGTCGTCGATGTGGCGGGCGGGATCGCGCCCCGCGGCCAGCTGCCCGGCGACGATCGCGTCGGCGGTGTCGACACAGCGCTCCAGCGGACTGGTAACGACGGCGGAGAGCGGCAGCACCCCAATCCGTTCAGCTAGTGCGGCCGCCTGCTTGCGCCCGCGCTCGTCCAGGTGCAGGCCCGGGGTGTGCCCGGCGAGCACCGGGCCCGTTATCGCGGTGAGGCCGTGCCGAACGAGCAGGACGGTGGACACCGATCAGGTCGCGGAGAGCGTGTTGGTGATCAGGAGTGCCATGACGAGCAGGCCGAGCGCCACCCGGTACCAGACGAAGACGTAGGTGCTGTGCCGGCTGATCCAGCGGATCAGCCAGGCGATCGACGCCAAGCCCACGATGAACGCGAATACCAGTGCCACCCCGGTGATCCCGGCGCCGGCATTGCCCTTGTCGCCGATCTTGCGCGCCTCGAACAGGCCTGATGCCACGACCGCAGGGATGGACAACAGGAAGGAGAACCGAGCCGCCGCCTCGCGGGTCAATCCGCGGAACAGCCCGGCCGTGATCGTCGTGCCGGAGCGCGACGCGCCCGGGATCAGCGCGAGCGCCTGCGCGACGCCGATCGCTGCCGCGTCCCGGCCGTTGATGTCCTCCTCTTCACGGGTACGGGTACTGACCCGTTCAGCAGCCAGCAATACGAGGGCGAGGGTGATCATGGCGACCGAGATCAGCCACAGGTTGCGCGCGCCGGTCTCGATCTGGTCGCGCAACAAGAAGCCGATGACACCGACCGGGATGGTGGCAAGGATCAGGTACCACCCCATCCGATATTCCAGTGATTGTCGGACGGAGCTGTCGAATATTCCTCGAATCCACGCCATGACCACGTGCAGCAACTCGCGCCAGAAGTACAGCACCACGGCTAGCGTGGTGCCCAGCTGAATCACGGCGGTGAACGGGGCGCCCGGGTCAGGCCAACCGAACAACGCCGGGACGATGCGCAGGTGGGCGGTCGAGGAAACGGGCAGGAATTCGGTCAAACCTTGGACGATGCCGTAGACGATCGCCTGCAGCAGGTTGATGTGGCCGGCGCTGGCAGAGGCGGCGCTGGTGAGCTGCGCAAGCGCTCCGCTCACTCGCCGACCCCGGCCTCGGCGAGCGCCTTGTCGGCGATTCGCAGCGATTCCATCCGCTCGCCGAGCGTCGCGCCGAACGTGCTGACTGAGAGCGTGGTGACTCCTGCGTCGGCGAATTCGGCGAGCCGGTCGGCGAGGCGGCTCGGCGGCCCGAGCAGCGAGGTGGAATCGACGAACGGTGCGGGTACTGCGGCAGCGGCGCCGGCGTAGTCGCGGCCAAGATAGCGGGACTGCACCTCGGCCGCCTCGTCTGGGTAGCCCATCCGCACGGCTAGGTCGTTGTAGAAGTTCTGCTCCCGGCTGCCCATACCGCCGACGTAGAGTGCCGCGTAGCCGCGAACTTGGGCGATGCAGGAGTCCAGATCCTCGCCGATCACCAGCGGCACCGTCGGCACGACGTCGAATCCGTCCAGCGTCTTGCCTGTTCTCGCCCGCCCAGCGGCGATGGGCTCGAGCAGCTCTGCCGCAAACTGAGGGGCGAAGAATACGGACAGCCAGCCGTCGGCGATCTCGCCCGCGAGCTCCAGGTTCTTCGGGCCGACAGCGGCCAGGTAGATCGGAATGTGCGCCCGTATCGGATGCACGGTGAGTTGTAACGCCTTACCCGGCCCGCCCGGCAGTGGCAAGATGTACGTCGAGCCCTGATAGCGCACCCGCTCGCGGGACAGCGCGAGTCGGATGATGTCGACGTACTCCCGGGTGCGGGCTAGTGGCTTCGCGAACCGCACGCCGTGCCAGCCTTCGGAGACTTGCGGGCCGGACACCCCCAGCCCGAGCCGGAACCGTCCGCCGGACAGGGTGTCGAGTGTCGCCGCGGTCATCGCCGTCATGGCCGGCGTGCGCGCCGGGATCTGCATCACCGCACTGCCGATGTCGATGCGCGAGGTCTGTGCGGCCAGCCAGGCCAGCACTGTCGGTGAGTCGGACCCGTATGCCTCGGCGGCCCAGACGACGGCGTAGCCCAGCCGATCTGCCTCCTGGGCAAGCGCCAGGTTGTCGGCGTCATTGCCGAGGCCCCAGTAGCCGAGGTTTAGTCCCAGTTTCACGCGGCTCACCTTAGGCGATGCCGGTGCTGCAGCCCGGTGCCCTAGGTTGTCCGGCGTGGAGCAGCGCAGGCTCGGCCGTAGTGGGCTGATGATCTCCTCGCTCGGGCTGGGCACCTGGCGCTGGGGGCGCGAGACGGATCCCGACGAAGCGGCCGCCGTACTCGTCGCGTTCCGTGATGCCGGTGGGACGCTGATCGACACGGCTGTCGGCTACGGCGACGGCGCAGCCGAGCAGATCCTCGGCCAGCTCATCGCCGACGTTGTGCCACGCGACGAACTGGTGATCGCCTCGAAGGCGGGCCATCGGTGGCGGGACGGCGTCGCCCTGGTCGACGCATCGCGTCGGGGCCTGCTGCGCGATCTCGAGCTGTCCCTCGAACGCCTTGGTGTCGACCACCTGGACCTGTGGCAGCTGCACACCCCCGATCCTGTCGTGCCGGTGGACGAGACGCTGGCCGCCCTGGACATGGCGGTTGCCAGCGGCAAGGTCCGCTATGTGGGGCTGTCTAACTTCTCTGGCTGGCAAACCGCCCGCGCGGCCACCTGGCAGCGGGCCGTCCCGGGACGCGCCCCGCTCGTGTCGAACCAGGTGAGCTACTCGCTGCTCGAACGCGGCATCGAACGAGAGGCGCTGCCCGCGTGCAGGGCGCTCGGTCTCGGCGTGCTCGCGTACTCGCCGCTCGGCGGCGGCGTGCTCACCGGCAAGTACCGCGGCGGCATCCCGGCCGACTCTCGGGCCGCGGCCAGCGGCCGACACTTGGCGCCCCTGCAGGATCCGGCGACGATCGGCGTCGTCGAGGCCGTCGCGACCGCCGCCGAAGGACTGGCCACCTCGCCGCTTGCCGTTGCGCTGGCGTGGGTGCGCGACCGGCCCGGTGTGGCTGCACCCATCCTCGGCGCACGCACGCTCGGCCAGCTGACCGCCGCGCTGGCCGCCGAGACGCTGGATCTGCCGAGCGAGATCCGCCGCGCCCTCGACGATGTGTCGGCCCCATACGCGGGTTATCCGGAGATCGACAGCTGACGTCGCCGGATCCGGTCTTCGACGCCTTTTGCGCAGCCGGGCTGTGGCCAGGGCTCGGCGCGACACTTGCCCGCGCGTTGGGCGAGGTCGGTATCCGCTGCCCTGCCGACGTGTCGGCCGAGCGGCTGGCGCTGCTGCCGAAGGTTGGCCCGACGCGGGCGGGACGGCTGCTGTCTGCCTTCTTGGCCGCGGCCCCGGCCTACGAGCTGATTGAGCTGCTCGTGCCGGCCGGCGTAGATGCACGGGTGGCTGGACGAGTCGTCGACGCATTGGGACCGGGTGCGGCGCGGGCTGTCCGCGACGACCCGTGGCTGCTGCTCTCCGTACACGGCATCGCCCCGCGGGACGCCGACCACGTGGCGGTCCGCGCAGTGCCCGGTATCGCCCGCGATGATCCGCGGCGCGCCCGGGCCCTCGTCGGTTACGTGCTGGCCCACGAAGCGCGTGCTGGCCACACCGTCACCCCGCGTGACCAGGTGATCGATGCGCTAGATGAATTCAGCCCAGGTGAGGCGCCGGTAGCGATCGCGGCGGCGCTCGATGCCGCCACTGTCATCGAAATGGCCGATAAGACATTGGCGCTGGCGCGCTACGCCGAGGCGGAGGACGCGATCGCCGAGGGCGTCGCCCGCCTGGTCGCGACCGGTGAGCCGATCGAGACCCGGCCGATCGCCGACGTGGCCGTCCTCGACGCCGACCAGCGGGTAGCCGTCGCGCACGCGCTGCGGTCCGGCGTCAGCGTGCTGACCGGGGGGCCCGGTACGGGCAAGAGCCGCACGGTGGCCACCGTCGTAGCGCTGGTTGAGTCCGCCGGGCGCTCAGTCGCACTGGCCGCACCGACCGGGCGCGCCGCCAAGCGGCTGGAGGAACTCTGCAACTCCCCCGCGTCGACGTTGCATCGACTGCTGGGCGCCCAACCACGCCAACGCGGGAACGAGGTCTCCTTCACCGGCGGTTTCGCCCGCGGCGTGGAATGGCCTCTTGAGGAGGATGTCGTCGTCGTAGACGAGGCGTCGATGCTCGACGTGGAACTGGCCGAGGCGCTGTTCACAGCGTGCGCGGACGGGACCCATGTCGTGCTGGTCGGCGACGCTGCCCAGCTGCCGTCGATCGGACCCGGCCGGGTGCTCGGCGACCTGATCGACACCGGCCTGGTACCGACGACCGAACTACGCACGCTGTATCGCCAGGCGGAGGGGGGCGCGATCGCCCGACTGGCCACCAGCGTTCGGGGCGGCGAGTTGCCGGACGTCGACGACCCAGGCCGCGAGGTGGTGGTCGTGCCGGCACGGGGTTCCGCGGACGCCGCACACCGTGTCGTCCAACTGGTGATCGACTCCATTCCGCGTGCGCTCGGCATCGCCTCGGACCAGGTGCAGGTGGTCACCCCGATCCACCGCGGCAACGCGGGCACCCAGGCGCTCAATGCGGCGCTCAAGGCTCGGCTCAATCCAAGCTTTGGCCGCGGCCGCTTCGACCCGGGTGACCGGGTGGTGGCCACCGCGAACCACCTGGAGGCGGAGCCGTTCGGTTACGCCAACGGCGAGGTCGGGGTGGTGAGCGAGGTGGGGCCGGCCGGTGCGGTAATCGTCGAATTCGCCTCCGGGCCGGCCGAGATCAAGGGCAAAGCACTCGCTGAGCTGATGCACGGCTGGGCAATCACGGTCCACCGCGCGCAAGGATCGGAGTTCACCGCCGTGGTCGTCGTGCTGCCGGCCGAGTCGGGCCGGATGCTGTCGCGTCCGCTCGTGTATACCGCGTTCACCCGTGCCCAGCGGCACCTGTCGGTGGTGGCAGCAACCGGACCGACGCTCGCCCGGGCGGTGCGGCTAATCGGCGCGATTCCGCGGCGCACCCAGCTGCAGCACCTGCTCGGCGAGTATTTGACGCGCTGAGGGGGCTGGAGTTCGTCGGCCGAGGGGGGTTCAATGGCCGGTTATGACGGTTGCTGCGGCTGCCGAGGCAGGTGCCGATCCCGATTGGGAGTACGCGCCGCTGCGGATCCCGCCCGATATGACCAGGACATCCGCAGCGGTGCAACTGTCCTTGCATGCCGAGTATGGCGACTGGGAACTCGCACGCGTGCAGCGCTTCCTCGATGGCAGTCGGCGGGTGTGGCTGCGGCGTAGGCGCCGCCAACTGCCACCCGGCGCTAACCTGCTGCCGCTGCCCGGTCTGATCCGCTAGGTAACGGGGTGGAGCGCTCGCACGGTGCCGATGGTGTCTGCATCGTCGGCGGTCTTGTCGTCGCGGTAGCGCACGACGCGGGCTAAGCGCAGCGCCAGGCCACCCGGATAGCGCGAGGAGCTCTGCAGCCCGGCGAAGGCGACTTCCACTACCTGCACCGGGGCCACCGGCACCATCCAGCCGTCCGTTGGGCCGGTGGCTAGCGCCACGAAGCGTTCGGTTTGCCAGGCCAGCATCGTGGCATTCCGTTTGAAACTCTGGCACGGCGGCATCCCGCGTCACAGGGCGGTGGTGGCGCACGTAGCCGTCGATAGGCGCGGCCCGCACGAGGATCGCACCGTGGCACAGATGTATCGCTACGCGCCTCTCGGCCTTGATCAAACGACCTGATCTGCCGACGAGCGTGCACACCACGTGCGTCAGTATCAGACCTGCGTCGAGGGCGGCACTGGACGCGCGCCCGTAGTTGGTCGGGCATCTGCGCCTGGGGCCGACGACGCTCTTGCGCGAGCGGCCGAACGCGCCCTTCGAGAAACTCAATTGCGGCGAACGCCGCCGTTCTTGTCATCGCGTATCAGGCTTAGCACGCCCGCAGCGGCCGCCTCGGTCACCGACAGCGTGTGCGGGTGGAAGGCATC
>JBDUCV010000037.1:0-21869 GCA_040003255.1 Actinomycetota bacterium | reverse complement strand
TCGTGCTGGTCGTGCTGGTCGTGCAGATCATCCCGCTGCTGGCGCTGACGATCCCCCTCGCCCTGCTGCTCGACAGCGTGCATCTGAAGAACTCGCTCGTCGGGGTTGTGCTGGCCTACCTGATGTTCAGCATGCCCTACACGGTGTGGACGTTGCGCACCTTCATCGCGAACATTCCGCGCGAGCTGGACGAGGCTGCGCTGGTGGACGGCGCCACCCGGTGGCAGGTGTTCTACAAGATCATCTTGCCGCTGGTAGGACCTGGCCTGATCGCGACCGGCGTGTACGGCTGGATCCTGGCCTGGAACGAATTCGTCCTGGCCAATACGCTGCTCACGAGCAACGACAAGCAGACCCTGATGGTCTACCTACTGATCTTCCAGTCCAGCCCGGTGCACGGCGCTGACTGGAGCGGGCTGATGGCCGCGGCAACGCTGACCTCCTTGCCGGTGGTGGTGCTGTTCGTCGCCTTCCAGAGCAGGATCAGCAAAGGGCTGACGGCAGGAGCCGTCAAGGGATAGCACGGCTCACCCGGCGCCCCGCTGGGTACGCCAGGATGGCCAGGTGAGCGGATCGCGGCGGCTGGGCGAGCTGTGGCGGAACCGGCTCGGTAAGGCCGGTCAGGACATCCTGGAGCGGGCAAGGACCGGATTGCGGATGGCGGGCGGCGAACGGTCCTCCTCGAGCGGCGATCTCGGCCGTGGCATCTTCCTGGTCGGTAGCGTCTGGCCCGGGGGCGATGCCGAGCCGTTCGAGGGCACGGTCGTCATCGACGGGCGTGGCGTGATCGACCGGATGGCACCGCTCAGCGCCCTCTCGCTGCCGGCTGACATCACGGTGCTCGGCGGCCCTGGCTATTGGATCGGCCCGGGCGTCGTCGACGCGCACGTGCATCTAGCGTTCGGCTCGGCGGCGGCCTGCCTAGCTGGCGGCGTGGTGGGGGTGCGCGACCTGGGCGCCCCGCCCGCGCTGGCCCGGCAGTGGCGGACTGGTCACCGTCGACCGGCGCCCGGGCGGCCGTTTACCGCAGTCGCGGGTCCGGTGCTGACGGCCCCTCGGGGTTATCCGAGCCGGACGTGGGGCCGTGAGCGTTACGCCGCGCCGGTCGGGTCGGCCGGGCAGGCCCGTCAGGTGGTGCAACGAGTGGCAGCCGACGGCGCCGACCTGATCAAGATCGCGCTCGAACCAGGATTGGTCGGCTGGCCGGTTCCGTCGCCGGCGATCGTGCGCGCGGTCGTGCAGGCGGCCCACGCGGCGGGACTGTCCGTCGTCGCTCACGCGCTGCAGGTCGACATGGTGCGCCGCGCCCTAGATGGCGGGGTCGATGAACTCGCGCACACGCCGACCGAACGGTTGCCCGAGCAGCTGGTCGATCGGATCGCCGAAGCCGGCATCGGTGTCGTGTCGACCCTGCAGACGTTCTTCTCGGCGGGTTCGGGTCGGTCCGCCGCCGACAACGCGACCGCGCTGCACCGCGCCGGTGTACGGCTGCGTTATGGCACCGACCTCGGCAACGAAGGCACCCGGCCAGGCGTGGATCCGCGCGAACTCGACCGTCTCGCCGACACCGGACTCGGCCGATCGGGCGCGCTGCGGGCAGCCACCGAGTACTCCGCCGGCGCGCCCGGGATCCGCCGCCGCACCGGTCTGCTGCGCGTCGGTGAGCCGGTGGCGCTGGTGCTGTTGCCCGCTAACCCGCTAGCTGAGCCCGGCGCCTGGCGATCGCCGACCGCGGTGCTGGCTGACGGCCGACTCATCGTCACCTGACACACTGCGGGGGTGAGCGCGCCTGTCGTCCCGCCGATGCCGGGGTGGGTCGCTCCAGTTGCGCCCAGCCAGCCGTCGCCCACGCCGTGGGTGACCCGGCGTGATCTCGTCGTCGGTGTCCTTATCGTCGCCGCGCTGGTCCTCGCCGGGGCGTTGCTCGGTCTGCTGTGGCAGGCGATCAGTCCGCGCTCGATCGGCTACGTCTACCAGCGGCATGCGGTAATCCCGGACGAGAGCGAGGCGTTGATCGCATCCGATGCACGCTTCGCCCTGCTCACTACTGCCGTCGGTGTGGTGGTGAGCGCGGCGGCGTGGACCCGGGCGGCGTGGCGCGGCCCGGTGATGCCGGTCGCGCTGACCGTTGGCGGTCTGCTCGGTGCGGCGGCGACCAACGAGGTCGGCCGCTTGGTGGGAGGTGGCCGTGACGACGGGGCGGTGCAGACCCTGCTCATGCTGCCGGTGGTCGTGCGCGCGCATGGCCTGCTCGTCCTCGAGGCCCTCGTTGCCGTGGTGGTCTATACGGTGCTCACGATGTTCTCGTCCCGCGACGACCTCGGCCGAATGGAGGACGAAGCGGCCCGTTGAGGCGCTCAGTTCGAACTCGGCACGATTCGCAGTGCCTGCATGGCTATCGGTACGGTGCGCGTCTGCTCGAGCAGGGTGGTCTCGCGGCGCAGCATCGTGAGGCACGCCGTGAGCCGGTCGGCAGCTGTGGCGGCGGCGAGCAGATCCTGTCGATCGCTGCTCTGGACCTGCAGCCGCCCGGCGATCTCGTAGGACAGCCGCATCGGGTCGAGGGGGTAGTCACTCGGTGGCGTCCGTCCGCTGAGCCCGGTCAGGGCCTGCTCGTAACTGCGGCACAGCGCCCGGCAGGCGGCAAGCAGCCCTGGAACGACGTTGCCGTCGTCCTCCTCGAGCCAGTCAACCGTGGCCTGCAGGTAGGGCTTGGTCGTCCGGTCGACCACGATCACCTCAAAGCGTCGGCTGCCGACCGTCAGCAGGTCGCAGCTGCCGTCCGGATGCGGTTCCTGCTCGACGATCTCGGCCATCGTGCCGACCGGGGCGAAGTCCGCGGTCGCCGAAGTCTCGCTGCCGCGCCGTATCGCCACCACCCCGAAGGCGCTGCGATGTACGCCGTCGGCGATGTCGTCGAGCAGGTATCGGTACCTGCGCTCGAAAATGTGCAACGGAAGTGTTGCGCCTGGAAGCAACACATGACTTAGCGGAAAGATCGGCACGGTCTCGGCCATGTCACGACGGTAAGCCCTGTCTCGACGGAGCGGTTGCCGCGTCGTCCGCGCCGGCTCATCGTGACGGCCGCCCGTACCATGACGGCGTGCTGCGCCGTATCGATCTGACCGCGTCCGCGGACGCCGACCTGCGCCGGGCGCTACCCCGAGCCGAGGTCGACGTGCATGCGGCGGCCACCGACGTGGAACCGATCCTGCGTGCGGTGCGCACTCGCGGTTACAGCGCGGTGCGCGAGCAGACGCTGCATTTCGACGGGATCGACGTGCCAGACCCCCGAGTCCCTGCGACCGCGCTCGCCGAAGCCTTGGCTGCCCTCGATCCGGCCGTCCGGGCGGCACTGACCGAGTCCATCCGGCGCACCCGCCTCGTGCACGAGGCACAGCGGCGGACTGGGACCGACGTTGCGGTCGTGTCCGGCGGCACGGTGAGCGAGCGCTGGCTGCCGATGCGCCGGGTCGGTCTCTACGTGCCTGGCGGCATCGCGGTGTATCCCTCGAGCGTCGTCATGAACGTCGTCCCGGCCCAGGTGGCGGGTGTCGAGTCACTGGTCGTTTGTTCTCCGCCACAGAAGGACCAGGACGGGCTGCCCGACCGGGTGATCCTCGCGGCGTGCGCGCTGTTAGGGATCACCGAGGTGTACGCGGTCGGTGGTGCCCAGGCGATCGGTCTGCTCAGCTACGGCGACGGCGTACTAGGCCTCGAGCCGGTCGACTTGATCACGGGCCCGGGGAACGTGTATGTCGCCGCCGCCAAGCGGCTGGTGCGCGGGACGGTCGGCATCGACTCCGAGGCGGGCCCCACCGAGATCGCGATACTCGCCGACAAGACCGCCGACCCGGTGCACGTCGCCGCCGATCTGATCAGTCAGGCCGAACACGATCCGTTAGCCGCGTCGGTGCTCGTCACTGATTCGGTCGATCTCGCCAACGCTGTCGACGCCGAACTCGTCCGTCAGGTCGGCCTGACCAAGCATGTCGACCGGATCCACGCTGCGCTGCATGGACTCCAATCGGCGACCGTGCTCGTCCGCGATCTCGAACAGGGACTAGTGGTGGTCGACGCTTATGCGGCTGAGCACCTCGAAGTGATCACCGCGGACGCCCGCAGGTGGGCCGAGCGGGTGCGCAACGCGGGCTGCGTGTTTGTCGGATCGCATACGCCTGTGTCGCTCGGGGACTACTGCGCCGGGTCCAACCACGTGCTGCCCACCGGCTGCACCGCGCGGCACGCCTCCGGACTATCGGTGCAGACGTTCCTCAAGGGCGTTCACCTCGTCGAGTACACCGCCGCGGCGCTCGCGGAGGCCGCACCCTACGTGCTGGCATTGGCCGACGCCGAGGACTTGCCTGCCCACGGCGCGGCGGTCGCAGTCCGTCTGCAGTCGTGACCGCGGCGATCACGTTGGCGCAGCTGCCGTTGCGCGATGAGTTACGCGGCGTGCGGCCCTACGGCGCCCCGCAGCTCGACGTCGCTGTGCGGCTCAACGTCAACGAGAACCCGTATCCGCCGTCCGAGGCGGTGGTCAGCGAGATGGCAGCGGCGGTGTCCGACGTCGCCCGTGGCTTGAACCGCTACCCGGACCGCGAGGCCGTCGCGCTGCGTGCCGACCTCGCTGCCTACCTCAACACCGACGGGGCCGACGGCGTCGGGGTGGACGAGGTATGGGCCGCGAACGGATCCAACGAGATCATGCTGCAACTGCTGCAGGCGTTCGCGGGCCCTGGGCGCACCGTGCTGTCGTTCGCTCCGACGTACGCGATGTATCCCGAATACGCGCGCGACAGTCACTCGAGCTGGGTGGCCGGGCACCGTGCGGACGACTTCAGCGTCTCGGTGGATCACGCCGCGGCGCAGATAGCGCGGCACGGTCCGTCCGTGGTGCTGCTCGCCTCGCCCAACAATCCGACGGGGACGGCGTTGCCGCTGGAGACCGTCGAGGCGGTCTGCGATGTCTCGCCCGGCATCGTCGTCGTGGACGAGGCGTACGCCGAGTTCCGCCGCGCCGGCGTGCCAAGTGCCCTGTCGTTGCTGCCGCGCTACCCCCGCCTGGTGGTGACCCGCACGATGAGCAAGGCGTTCGCGCTGGCCGGCGGACGGTTGGGCTACCTCGCGGCCGCACCAGCGGTGGTCGACGGGGTACGCATCGTCAGGCTGCCCTATCACCTATCCGCCGTGTCACAGGCGGTCGCCCGGATCGCGCTGGCGCACGCGGGGGAGCTGCTGGCTCAGATCGATGGCCTGCGGGCCGAGCGCGACGCCACTGTCGGGTGGCTGCGCGGGATTGGCTTGCAAGCCGCGAACTCCGACGCCAACTTCGTGCTGTTCGGCACCTTTCCCGATCGGCACCAGGTGTGGCAGCGGATGCTCGACCATGGCGTGCTGATTCGCGAGACTGGTCCCGACGGCTGGTTACGTGTGTCGATCGGTACGCCGGGGGAGATGGCGTCGTTCCGCGCCGCGTTGGAGGAGTCGCGATGAGTCGGATCGGCCGCGTCGAGCGGCAGACGAACGAAACCAAGGTGCTCGTCGAGCTCGATCTCGATGGGGCCGGCCACACCGACGTCTCGACCGGGGTCGGCTTCTATGACCACATGCTGAGCGCTTTCGGCAAGCACGGCCTGTTCGACCTGCGAGTGCAGGTCGAGGGCGACCTGCACATCGACGCCCACCACACGGTCGAAGACACCGCGATCGCGCTCGGCCGGGCCTTCGCTCAGGCAGCTGGCGACAAGGCCGGACTGCGCCGCTTCGGTGACGCCACGATCCCGATGGACGAGACGCTCGTCCAAGCGGCCGTCGACCTGTCCGGGCGGCCCTACCTCATCCATCGCGAGCCCGACGGGGCCCCGCCGACCATCGGCCCGGACTACGCGAGCACCTTGACCCGGCACGTGTTCGAGTCGTTCACCTACCACGCGGCAATCGCCCTGCACGTCATCGTCCATGGCGGCCGCGATTGGCACCACATCACCGAGGCGCAGTACAAAGCGGTTGCTAGGGCGCTGCGGGTGGCGGTCGAGCTCGACCCGCGGGTGCAGGGTGTGCCATCCACGAAGGGCGTCCTCTGAAGCGCGTCGTCGTCCTCGACCACGGATCGGGCAACCTGCGCTCGGCCCAGCGTGCCCTGGAGCGCGTCGGCGCGAGCGTGGCGGTGACCGACGACGTGCGCCTGGCGGGCGAGGCCGACGGGCTGGTCATTCCGGGCGTCGGGGCCTTCGCCGCGTGCATGGCCGGGCTCGCCGGCGTGGGCGGGCGCTCGATCGTCGCCGGCCGGCTCGCCGCTGATCGACCGGTGCTCGGCATCTGTGTCGGCATGCAGGTGCTGTTCGACGCCGGCGCGGAGCACGGCGTCGAGACGGCTGGGCTCGGTGTGCTTCCGGGCCGGGTCGAGCCGTTGCAGGCCGCGGTACTGCCGCACATGGGGTGGAACACCGTCGACGCGCCGAGCGGGTCGGCGTTGTTCGACGGCATCCCCGCGGGTACCCGGTTCTATTTCGTGCACTCCTATGCGGTGCATGCCACCGAGGGTGCGGTGGCGAAGGCTCACCACGGCGAGGACTTCGTCGCCGCGGTCGAACGCGGGATGGTTAGCGCCACCCAGTTCCACCCAGAGAAGTCGGGCGACGCCGGAGCGACGCTGCTCGGCAACTGGCTGGCGACCCTATGAGCAAGCAGCGGGCGCGAGAACGCGCCGCGCGAGCGGCAGAGAGCACGCACCGGGCTGAGCAGGCGCGGCAACGCCGGGCGGCGGAGGTCGCCAGGCAAGTCCGCCGCGAGCGGCGCGCCGCGACGTGGCGGCGGATCCGGCTGTGGCGCCACGGGCCGGCGTTCCGGCGCGACAAGGAGCGATGGGCAACGTTGATCACGCTTGTGCTGATCATCGTGCTGCTCACCTATTTCCTGACCCGGTCACTCGGTGCCGTTCTGCTCGTGACGCTCGTCGCGGTCATCGCGAGTCCGGCGCTGATCGCGATCCTGGTGACCAGGAGGAGCCGGTGAGTCTCGTCCTGCTGCCAGCTGTCGACGTCGCGGACGGAGCTGCGGTGCGACTCGTCCAGGGCGCCGCGGGCACCGAGACGTCCTACGGCGACCCGCTCGACGCGGCGCTCAGCTGGCAGCGTGGCGGCGCTGAGTGGATCCACCTGGTCGACCTCGACGCCGCCTTCGGACGGGGCAACAACCGTGAACTGCTTGCCGACGTCGTTCGCAGGCTCGACGTGGCAGTCGAACTGTCCGGCGGCATCCGCGACGACGTGTCGCTCGACGCTGCCTTGTCGACCGGCGCCGCGCGGGTCAACCTGGGCACCGCGGCACTCGAGTCGCCGGATTGGGTGCGCGCGGCCATCGCCCGACACGGCGGGAAGATCGCGGTCGGCCTGGACGTGCGTGGCACCAGGCTGGCCGGGCGTGGCTGGACCGCCGAGGGCGGCGACCTCTGGGCTACCCTGGCCCGGCTCGACGCGGACGGGTGTGCCCGTTATGTGGTCACCGACGTCCACCGCGACGGGACGCTCACCGGCCCGAATCTGACGCTGCTTCGCGATGTGTGCGCGCGAACATCCGCGCCGGTGATCGCGAGCGGGGGCGTGTCCTCCCTCGACGACTTGCGAGCAATCGCGTCGCTCGCGCCGGTGGGAATCGAGGGTGCGATCGTCGGCAAGGCGCTCTATGCCGGGGCGTTCACGCTTCCTCAAGCGCTCGCCGCAGTGCGCTAATCAGTCACCCGACCGCCTGACAGACTGGCTCGGTGACCGTTGCCGTTCGGGTGATCCCGTGCCTGGACGTCGATGCCGGCCGCGTCGTCAAGGGCATCAACTTCGTCGGGCTGCGCGATGCTGGCGATCCGGTCGAGCTGGCCAGCCGCTACGACACGGAGGGTGCCGACGAGATCACCTTCCTCGACATCACCGCGTCGTCCGGCGGCCGGGAGACGACCCTGGATGTGGTGCGCCGCACCGCGGAGCAGGTGTTCATCCCGTTGACCGTCGGCGGCGGGCTGCGCTCCGCCCACGATGTCGACGTGCTGCTGCGAGCGGGCGCCGACAAGGTCGCGATGAACACCGCGGCCGTCGTCCGTCCGGATCTGCTACGCGAGGTCGCCGAACGGTTCGGCCGCCAGGTGCTGGTGCTCTCCGTGGACGCCCGCCGCGTGCGGCCGGGTCGCGAGCCGACGGCGAGCGGCTTCGAGGTGACCACGCACGGCGGGCGCCGCGGCACGGGCATCGACGCGCTCGACTGGGTAGCTCGGGCGGCGTCGCTCGGGGCCGGGGAGATTTTGCTCAACTCCATCGACGCTGATGGCACCAAGCACGGGTACGACTTGGAGCTGTTGCGCGCGGTGCGCGCGGTCGTGCAGGTGCCCGTGATCGCCAGCGGCGGCGCCGGGGCGATCGAACACTTTGCGCCCGCAGTGCGTGCCGGCGCTGACGCGGTTCTCGCCGCGAGCGTGTTCCATTTCGGCCAGCTCAACATCGGCGCGGTCAAGGACGCGCTGCGCGCGGACGGCATCGAGGTCCGCTGACCACGCGGTCAGGTCGCATAGGCTGTACACAGCAGCTACCCATGTTGGGCTCAGGGCCTCTGCTCAGGCTGGACACAGCAACCGCCCACTTCGCGTCCCAGGGAGCAGCTCGGATGAGTGCAGCCACAGCCGCAAAACGTCGGGTATTGGTCGTCGACGACGAAGAGAACGTGACCCATCTGGTGGCCTCGGCGCTTCGCTTCGACGGGTTCGAGACGATAACCGCCGACAATGGGCATTCCGCGCTCGCGGCGGTCGCCGAGTCCGACCCTGATTTGGTGGTCCTCGACGTCATGATGCCTGGCATGGACGGACTTGGCGTACTGCAGAATCTGCGCGCCGCCGGATCTCAGGTGCCGGTGATCTTTCTGACCGCCCGGGACACCGCCACGGACCGGATCGGCGGTCTGCGAGCCGGCGCGGACGATTACGTCGTCAAGCCGTTCAGCGTCGAGGAGCTACTTGCCCGCGTCCACGCCGTTCTGCGGCGTTCGTCGCCGGGGGAGGCACGCGAAGGCCTGCTCAAGGTCGGCGATCTGGAGCTGGATGAATACAGCCACGAGGTGACTCGCGGCGGCCAGGAAGTTCACCTGACGGCCACCGAGTTCGAACTGCTGCGCTACCTCATGCGAAACGAGCGGGTCGTGCTGTCAAAGTCGCAGATCCTCGACCGGGTATGGAAGTACGACTTCCAAGGGCAGTCCAACATCGTCGAGCTCTACATCGGTTACCTGCGCAAGAAGTTCGACGCCGTCGAACCAAAGCTGATCCATACCGTTCGTGGCGCCGGATACGTGATCAAGGCTCCGCGGGCGTGACACCCTTGAGCGTGTATGAGTCGTGACCACGCCGTCGAGCTGATCGACATCGACCCGCCCCATGGAGCCGGGCGATCGGATCCGCATGCCGAACCAGTCAGCCCGGACGAGTCGACACCGTCGACGCCGCGCGACGATGACCTGCCACCGGCGTCCGCTGCCCGCCCGCGCCGGCGCTTCGGACCCAGGACGCTGACTAGCCGCCTCGTCGCCGGCGTCGTTGTGCTCGTCACGGTTCTCGTCCTCGCGATCGGCGTAGCGACCTACGCAACGCTGTCGGTATTCCTGCGCAGCCGCCTCGACGAGCAGCTGCGATCGACGGTGGCCCAAGATCCTGGCGCGGTTGTCGTCGGCAGCACCGGATTCAGCGGACCACAACAGGTGTGGCTGGTCCTGCTCGATCCGCAGGGACGGGACGAGTTCCGACCGTCCGCCAACGCACCAGTCAAATATCTCGAGCTGTCAGACGCTCAGCGGGCGGCATTCGTCTCTCACCAGACGATCTTGATGACTCTCCGGACGTCCGCCAACGAACGCCTAAGAGTTGGGGCACGCGCAACCACCTACGAGGACAGGTCGGGACAACACCTCGTCATCATGGTGGTCGGCTTGTCGACCGCCGAGGTTTCCCGCACGTTGCATCAAGTGATTGTGCTTGAACTCGTGTTGGGAGCCTCTGCGGTTTTGCTCGCGTTCGTGGCCACTGCATGGGGGGTGCGGCTCAGCCTTCGGCCGCTGCGGCGGGTCACCCGCACCGCCCAGGAGGTCACCGCCGAGCTGTCGCCCGAAGGCGCAGGCCTTGATCGCCGGGTGCTGGTTACCGAAGCCGATACCGAGGTCGGTCAGGTGGCCCAATCCGTGAACACCCTGCTCGGCGCGGTCGAAACGCAGTTCGCGGCGCGGGTGCAAAGCGAGGACCGAATGCGCCAGTTCCTGGCGGACGCTTCGCATGAGCTGCGCACGCCGCTGACGTCGATTCGCGGGTACGCCGAGCTATCCCGCATGCGCCGGGCGAACCGCGCCAACGGTGAGAGCGATAGCGATAGCGACAGCGACAGCGACAGCGACACGCTCGACCGGATCGAATCCGAAGGAACACGCATGTCGCGGCTGGTGGAGGATCTGCTGCTGCTGGCCCGCAGTGACCAGGGCGTAGAACCGCGCCGCAATCCGGTCGAGGTCGGCGCACTGATCGCGGACGCGGTGGATGGTGTGCGCGCCGCGTTCACCCGCCGACGCATCGATGTGGTCGTTCGCGCCTCGGTCATCGTCGAAGGCGACCGGGACCAGTTGCTCCGTATGCTGCGCAACCTGATCGCCAACGCCGCCGAGCACACCGCCCCGAGCGGCCCGATCCGGGTGAGCGGGCGCGGCCAAGGGCACGACGTTGTGCTCGAGGTGACCGACTCCGGACCGGGTTTGCCGCCGGAGGATGCGGCGCACGTGTTCGAACGCTTCTGGCGAGCGGACAAGGCACGAACCCGGGCGCAGGGCGGCACCGGGCTGGGCTTGGCAATCGTCGCGTCGATCGTCCAGTCGCATGGCGGAACGGTGTCCTTCGACAGCTCCGTCGAAAGGGGAAGCACCGTCACGGTCCGGCTACCAGCTGGCAGCCGCCCCGCCTGATCGACGCTGCGTCTGATGGGCGGCACCGATCCTGGGGTAAGTCTCAGTGGTCGAACAGCAGCCATAAACCCCAGGCGGAGAACCGTGAGCAACAAGAACGATCTGGTAGCGGGCCGCTACCGGTTGATGGAGCGGGTCGCTTCCGGTGGTATGGGCGTGGTCTGGCGGGGCTGGGACGAGCGGCTACATCGAGCCGTCGCGATCAAGGAGTTGCTGTTACATCCCGGGCTCGATCCGGTGGCTGCCGGGCAGGCCGCGCGCCGCGCGATGCGCGAGGGCCGGATCACGGCCCGTCTGCAGCATCCGCACGCGATCCCGGTCTACGACGTCGTAGAGCATGACGGCCGGCCTTGCCTGATCATGGAATACCTGCCGTCGCGAAGCCTGCAGGACCTGTTGGACGAGCGGGGCACGCTGACCGTTGCCGAGGTTGCAACGATCGGCAGCCAGATCGCTGGCGCGCTGACGGCCGCGCACCGTGCGGGCATCGTTCACCGCGACGTCAAGCCCGCGAATGTGTTGCTGAGCGCCGACGGCAACGCGAAGCTGACCGACTTCGGCATCTCCCGGGCCCTCGGCGACGGGACGCTCACCCAAAGCGGCATGCTCACGGGAACACCGGCCTACCTCTCACCCGAGGTAGCCAAAGGCGCCTCGGCCGACTTCCCGTCGGACGTGTTCTCGCTCGGTTCGACGCTATACACGGCACTTGAGGGTCAGCCGCCGTTCGGTATGCAAGGCAACCCAATCGTGGTCCTGCACCGTGTCGCTTCAGGCCAGCTCGTGCCGCCCCGACGGTGCGGCCCGCTGACCGCACTGATCCTCGCCATGCTGCAGCGCGATCCGTCGGCCCGCCCGACGATGGCCCAGGTCGAGCAGGCGCTGGTAACGGCTGCCAGTGGTGTGGATCCGGTGGGATCCGACCCTGCCGTAAGCGATTCATCGCCGACCCAGCTGCTCACCCGGCCCTCGATGACACCCGCGACGCGAGAGTCGTCGCAGCCGCCACCGTTCAGCACGCCGGTCGGCAAGGCAGCGGTAGCCCCTTTGCCGAGACGACCGCGGCATACCCGCGGGCTGCCGGTCGCTGTCGCCGTAGCGATCCTGCTGGCGGTTGGCGGTGTCATCGCAGCGCTCATCGTGACCAGCCGTGGCGGCACCAAGGCCGCGGGTCCTTCGACGCCTCGGCACACCGTGGGCGCGCCGACGTCCGCGACGATCCGCAGCGCTGCTAGAAAGCCCAAAGGGTCTGCGGCCGCCCCGACAACCGCGCAGCTGCCCCCCGGCGTCGGTTCACTGTCTTCGCTGGCATCCCCGAACGAACGGCCCGGGTCGCTGCCGCGGGACGTCATCATCAATTACTACGGTCTCGTGCCGAACAATCTGTCCCAAGCCTGGACTCAGCTCACCCCGAGCTATCAGAACGAGTCCGGGGGCTTTGCCGCATATCAGCGGTTCTGGAACTCAATTGCCTCGGTAACCGCAACGGATGTCACCACACAGGGTGATGGTTCGGTCCAGGCCACCATCACCTACGTCTACGACAATGGCAAGGTCGTCGAGGAGCGAACCAGCTTCGGTCTAGCAGACGACGGGGACCAGCTGAAGATCAGCAGCACCGCCGTCCTCAGCAGCCGCACACCGTGACCGATGCATTCCGACCCGGTCCAGCCCGGGCCGATCCAGCCACGGCTCGGCACGGAATCGCGCCCAAGGCAGAATCGAGACATGCCCGCACTCGATCCTGCGATCGCCGCCCGGCTCAAACGTGACGCGGCCGGCCTGGTCGTCGCGGTGGTGCAGCGGCACGACACCGACGAGGTGCTGATGGTCGGCTTCATGAACGACGAGGCATTACATCGCACGCTCACTACCGGACGGGCCACCTACTGGTCGCGGTCCCGCCAGCAGTACTGGGTCAAGGGCGAGACCTCGGGCAACGCCCAGTACGTCAAGTCGGTGGCGCTGGATTGCGATGGGGACGCATTGCTGGTCAGAGTCGACCAGATCGGGCCGGCCTGCCACACCGGTAGTCGCACCTGCTTCGACACGGGTGTGCTGGAGGTGACCCGATGACGGTCACCCGCGACGAGCTGGCCGAACTCGCCCGCACCCATCGGCTGGTTCCCATCACACGCACCCTGTTCGCTGACGCGGAGACTCCGGTCGGCGTCTACCGCAAGCTGGCGGCCGGCCGTCCCGGCACATTCCTACTCGAATCCGCCGAGCCCGGCCGGTCGTTCTCCAGGTGGTCGTTCGTCGGCGTGGGCGCCATCGCCTCGCTGTCCACGGCTGACGGAATCGCGTCTTGGAGCGGCGTGGTGCCCGGCGGCGTGCCGGTAACCGACGACCCGTTGCAGGCGCTGGGCGAGGCATGGCGAGCGGTCAGGGCGCCCCGACTGCGTGGCCTGCCGCCGCTCACCGGGGGGTTCGTGGGCTATCTCGGCTACGACGTCGTGCGCCGGATCGAACGGTTGCCCGACAAGGCCGTCGACGACATGCACCTGCCCGAGATGACCATGCTCCTGGTCACCGATCTGGCCGCTGTCGACCACCACGAATGCACGGTGGTGCTAATCGCCAACGCAATCGTCGACGCCGGCATGGACGAGACGGCGCTGGACGCCGCCCATACCGATGCGATCAGCAGACTCGACGCCATGCAGGCGGCGCTTGCGACGTCGGCTCCGCCGACCATTGCGACCGTGTCGTCCGCGCCGCCGCGCGATGCCGAGTCGCGGACTGCGCCGGGGGAGTACGTGCACGCCGTCGAGCAGTGCATCGAGGCGATCCGCGCCGGCGAAGTGTTCCAGATCTTGCCCAGCCAACGATTCGAGGTGCGCACTGACGCCGATCCACTCGACGTATATCGGGTCTTGCGCACGCTCAATCCCTCGCCGTACATGTACTTCCTGCGCATGGACGGTTTCGACATCGTCGGATCCAGCCCCGAGGCCCTGGTTACGGTCCACGACGGCTCAGCCACCATCCATCCGCTCGCCGGTACCCGCAAACGTGGTGACAGCCCGCAACGCGACGCCGAACTCGTCGAGGAGCTGGTGAACGACCCGAAGGAGCGCGCCGAGCACGTGATGCTCGTCGACCTCGCGCGTAACGACCTGGGCCGGGTGTGCGTGCCGGGAACGGTGAGAGTCGTCCAGTTCGGCGTGGTCGAGCGCTACAGCCACGTCTGGCACATCGTGTCGACGATCACCGGCCAGGTCGAGGACAGCAACGACGCACTGGACGTGTTCACCGCCGCGTTCCCGCACGGCACGGTGAGCGGTGCGCCGAAGGTCCGTGCGATGGAGATCATCGACGAGATCGAACCGGTGCGTCGCGGTGTGTACGCGGGCGCGATCGGATATCTCGACCCGGCGGGGGACCTCGACATGGCGATCGCCATCCGGACGGCGATCATGCGGAACGGGGTCGCGTACGTGCAGGCCGCGGCAGGTGTCGTCGCCGACAGCGTCCCGGAACTGGAAGACAAGGAGACCCGCAACAAAGCCCGTGCGGTGCTGCAGGCGATCGCCACCGCCGAGACCCTTCGGCCCGTCGACACCTCGTGAGCCGCCCCGGTCGTGCGCTGTTCGCGCTCGCCTTGGCCGGTGACCTGCTCGGGTCGGGCGGCGCCTTGCTCGTTGCCGGCCGCCCCTGGCAGACGGTGTCGGTGGCGCGGTCCCGACCGCTGGCCGACGAGGTGGTGCGCATCAGCGGACACGCCCTCGAACCCGCGATCACGGCGATCGGCTTGGTGGCAATGGCCGGGGGCGTCGCCGCCCTGGCGACCCGTGGGCGGGCCCGACGCATCGTCGGCGCGGTGATCGCGCTCGCCGGAGCGGCGCTGCTCGCGCCAGCCGTCGCCGCGTTCAATGCCATGTCGCCATCCCGCGCTCGCGAGCTAGTGAGCGCCGCCCGCTCCGGAATCGGTTTCGCCCCCACGCAGACCCCGCGCGTGTCGGTGCACCACGGCTGGCCAGCGTTGATGGTCGGCTGCGCGCTCGTGGTCATTGCGGCCGGTGCGCTGATCCTTTTGTTCGGACGAAGCTGGGCGGGGTTGTCGACCCGCTACGAGGCGCCGGCTGCAGCGGGGGAAGTCGAGCCACCGAGCACGGACGCGGAGCTGTGGAATGCCCTGGACCGAGGCGACGACCCCACTGTCCGTACCGAACCTTGACGCTGCGGTGACCCTGTCGCACAGATCGGCTGCGTAGGTTTCCACTGTGTCGACTGCCCCAGTGTCGAGTGTCAGCGCGGCGCGTGGCCTCGTCCTGGTCGTCGAAGACGAGCCAGCGATAGCCGACCTGATCCGGATGTATCTCGCTAAGGCGGGCTACGGCGTGCACATCGAACGCGACGGCGAGCCGGCCCTGGTGGCCGTGCGCCGCCTTCGACCAGCGGCCGTGATCCTGGACGTTGGCCTGCCGGGCATGGACGGCATCGAGGTGTGCCGCAAGCTGCGCGCGGAGCAGAACTGGACGCCGGTGCTGTTCGTGACCGCCCGAGACGACGAGGTCGACCGGATCGTCGGCCTCGAACTGGGCGCCGACGACTACGTCACCAAGCCGTTTTCGCCGCGGGAACTCGTCGCCCGGGTCGGCAGCGTGCTACGCCGAACGAGCGGCCCACCTGACACATCTGCCCAACTCGAGGTCGGAGCGGTGCGGCTCGTGCCAGGCGAGCGGCGAGTCTTCGCGGCCGACGCCGAGGTGGGGTTGACCGCCACCGAGTTCGACCTGCTCGCCTACCTGATGCGTCGGCCGGGACGGGTGTTCAGCCGCGAACAGTTGCTCAGCGACGTCTGGGGCTATTCCTCGGCTGCTGGGACCCGAACGGTGGACGTCCACATCGCACAGGTGCGCGCGAAGCTCGGAGCCGCGAGCCCAGTCCGTACCGTCCGCGGCGTGGGTTACGCCGTCGAGGACCGCGGTCAGTGAGGCGGTGGACGCTCGCCGCCCGGATGAGTCTGCTCGCGGCGGCCGTCGCAGTGATCACCGCGCTCATCGCCGGAGGCATCGCGGCCAGCCTGATCCGCCAGGCCAACACCGCGGCGTCGCAGCAGACGTTGTCGCGGTTGGCCGACGTCGTGCAGATGGCCGACCAGGGCCCCAACGCACAGGCCGGCCAGGTGCGAAACCGACGCACGCTGACCGCGCTCAAGATCGCCTCGGCCTCGATCGATGGCGCCGGGCAAGTCACCTCCGAGAGCAAGTACGCCCGCGATGCCCTGACGCCCGCCGAAATCCGCGAAGTTCTGGACGGCCGCTCGATCTCCTCCGAGCGGGTTGTCGACCGGCAGCGGCTGCTCGTCGAGGCGCGCGGAACCCGCACCGGTGGGCTCGTCCTGGTGCAGCGCCGCGCCGACGCCATCGCGCTCGGCGATACCGCCATCCGTCGGCTGGGGGTCGCCTTGGCGATCGCGGTGGGCCTCGCGGTCGTGCTAGGCCTGGTCGTGGCGGTGCGGCTCGCTCGTCCGCTGCGCCGAACGGCTGCGGCCGCGCATGCCCTGGCGGCTGGTCATCGCGACGTCACGGTGGAGCCGGAGGGGCCGGCCGAGGTCGCGGAGGTGGCCGATGCACTGAACAGCCTGGCCTCCGGGCTGGCGACCTCGGAAGGCCGGCAGCGCGAGTTTTTGATGTCGGTGTCGCACGACCTGCGCACGCCGCTTACGTCGATTCGGGGGTACGCAGAGTCACTCGCCGACGGGGTGGTCGCGCCCGGCCAATCTGCGCGGGTGGGGCAGATCCTGCTCGCCGAGGCGAACCGGTTGGAACGCCTGGTCGCTGACCTACTGGACCTCGCCAGGCTCGGCGCACAGGACTTTCGGGTCGATCTCGTGCCCGTCGATGTCGCGCAGCTCGTCCGGGCCACTGCCGAGGTGTGGGCGGCGCGCTGCACGGCCGAGGGTTTGCGATTCACTCTCGAGGTGCGCTCGGAGCCATTGCCGGCGATCACCGATGCGTTGCGACTGCGGCAAGTCCTCGACGGATTGTTCGAAAACGCATTGCGGGTCACCCCCGCTGGCGCCCCGATCCTGCTCGCGGCGCGGATCGACAACGGGTCCGTGCTCGTCGAGGTCCGTGACGGCGGACCCGGGCTGACTGACGCCGACCTGACCGTGGCCTTCGAACGCTCAGCTCTCTACGACCGGTACCGGGGCGTTCGCCAGGTTGGAACCGGGCTCGGGCTGACGGTCGTGCACGGGCTGGTAACCCGGCTCGGCGCGCGTATCGAGGCCGGCCACGCGTTGGAAGGCGGTGCGCGCTTCACTGTGCGCCTGCCGGCCGCGCCTGGCGGGTGGTGACCGCATTGCCGCAGCCCCGGCGATCGAAGATCCGACCGTGCTGGCTAGCATCGGTGCATTCGTACACGAGGGAAGGCTGACGTCGTGCCCAACGGCCCCGGGGTTCTTCACGACATCGTCATCGGTGTCCGCGAGGGTGTCGCCGCCCGCCAGGCAGCCATTTCGCTCGACGAGGTGAAGGAACGCGCCGCCTGTGCGCCGCCATCTCTTGACGCGCTATGGACACTTCGCCAACCTGGCGTGGGCGTAATCGCCGAGGTCAAGCGGGCAAGTCCATCGAAGGGAGTGCTGGCCGGGATCCCCGACCCGGCGAAGCTCGCGCGCGAGTACCAGGCCGGCGGGGCGCGCATCGTCAGTGTGCTGACCGAGGAGCGTCGCTTCGGGGGCAGCCTGAGTGATCTCGATGCGGTGCGCGCAGCGGTCCAGGTACCCGTGCTGTGCAAGGACTTCGTCGTCTGCTCCTATCAGGTGCACGAAGCGCGTGCGCATGGCGCCGATCTGGTCCTGCTTATCGTCGCTGCGCTGGAGCAAAACGCGCTCATCGGCTTGCGGGAGCGGATTGAGTCACTCGGCATGACAGCCCTGGTCGAGGTACACACCGAAGACGAGGCGTCGCGGGCCCTCGACGCCGGCGCGCAGGTGATCGGGGTCAACGCGCGGGACCTGAAAAACCTGTCGGTCGACCGTTCCACGTTCGAGCGCATCGCTCCCGGCTTGCCGAGCGACGTCGTGAAGATCGCCGAGTCCGGCGTGCGGGGTCCGCTCGACCTCATCGAGTACGCGGCCGCCGGCGCCGATGCGGTGCTCGTCGGCGAGGGCCTCGTCACCCGGTCCGACCCGCGGGCCGCAGTCGCTGAACTCGTCACCGCCGGCGCCCACCCGGCGACCCCGCGTCCGTCCCGGTAATCTCACATCATGCGTTGCGCGCCCGGCGGCCGATGGCGTCGGTGACCACCTGTCACCGACTCGTCCATTCGCTGCCTCGGAGCAATTCATGACCATGCACAGTGCTGACTTCATCGCTGCCGATCCCGATCCGACCGGCCACTTCGGTCCCTATGGCGGCCGCTTCGTCCCCGAAGCTCTCGTCGCCGCCATCGACGAACTCACTGCGGCGTTCTTCCAGACCCGATCCGATCCAACGTTTCAGGCCGAGCTCACCGGGCTGTTGCGCGACTACACCGGCCGGCCTTCACCGCTGACCGAGGTGGCGCGCTTCGCCGAGCACGCGGGGGGCGCCCGCATTCTGCTCAAGCGCGAGGACCTCAACCACACCGGCTCTCACAAGATCAACAATGTGCTGGGCCAAGCCCTTCTTACGAAACGCATCGGCAAGAAGCGGGTCATCGCCGAGACCGGTGCCGGTCAGCATGGCGTCGCCACCGCCACCGCGGCCGCGCTAATGGGCCTGGAGTGCGTTGTCTACATGGGTGCCGAGGACACTCGCCGTCAGGCGCTCAACGTCGCGCGCATGCAGCTGCTCGGAGCCACGGTCGTGCCGGTAACGACTGGCTCGCGCACGCTCAAAGACGCGATCAACGAGGCCATGCGTGACTGGGTGACCAACGTCGACACCACGAACTACGTGTTCGGGACGGTTGCCGGGCCGCATCCGTTCCCGCTGATGGTTCGTGAATTCCAGCGGGTCATCGGCGATGAGGCTCGAGTGCAGATCCTCGACACCGTCGGCCGGCTGCCCGACGCGGTGGCCGCCTGCGTCGGTGGCGGATCTAACGCGATCGGGATCTTCACCGCCTTCCTCGGCGATCGCGACGTCCGGCTGGTCGGACTGGAAGCAGGTGGCGACGGCGTCGACACCGGACGGCACGCCGCCTCGATCACCGGCGGGCTGCCGGGCGTGCTGCACGGCGCACGGTCCTACCTGCTGCAGGACAAGAACGGGCAGACCGTCGAGTCGCATTCGATATCCGCCGGGCTCGACTATCCAGGCGTGGGGCCCGAACACTCCTACCTGCACGACATCGGCCGAGCCGAATACCGCCCGATCACCGATGCCCAGGCGATGGACGCGTTCGCCTTGCTTTGCCGGACCGAGGGGATCATCCCGGCGATCGAGTCGGCTCATGCGCTCGCTGGCGCACTCGATCTCGGCCGCGAGTTAGGCCCGTCGGGCGTCGTGCTCGTCAACCTGTCCGGACGCGGCGACAAGGATGTCGAGACCGCGTCAGCGTACTTCGGACTCTCGTCGTGACGGCCCTGTCGACCGCGCTGGCGAAGAGCCGCGCCGATGATCGCGCCGCGTTGATCGGCTACCTGCCGGTTGGCTATCCGTCCGTCGACTTATCGATCGAGGCGATGCTCGCTCTCGTCGAGGGCGGCGTGGACGTGGTCGAGGTCGGCGTGCCGTACAGCGATCCGGTCATGGACGGCGCGACGATTCAGCGGGCCGTGGATCCCGCCGTGCGCGCAGGCGTCGGGCTGGCCGACGCGCTGCGGGCCGTCGCCGCGGTGGCGTCGGCCGGTGCTGCAGCTGTTGTCATGTCCTACTGGAACCCGATCGATCGATACGGGGTGTCGCGGTTCACTGCCGACCTAGCCTCGGCTGGCGGTTCCGGTGCGATCACACCGGACCTCATCCCGGACGAGGCGGCCGACTGGTTGGCGGCGACCGACGCTCACGATCTGGACCGGGTGTTTCTCGTCGCGCCGTCGTCGACTGATGCGCGGATCACCTCGACGGCTCGAGCCTGCCGCGGGTTCGTGTACGCGGCATCGACGATGGGCGTGACGGGGGCACGCACTGTGGTCGGATCTGCGGCGGAGCAGCTGGTCGCCCGGGTTCGGGCCGCGGAAGTCGATCTGCCGGTGTGCGTAGGACTTGGTGTCTCGAATGCGTCGCAGGCGGCACAGGTCGCCGCCTTTGCCGACGGCGTGA
Organism: Actinomycetota bacterium; assembly: GCA_040003255.1. Lineage (GTDB taxonomy): Bacteria > Actinomycetota > Actinomycetes > Mycobacteriales > Jatrophihabitantaceae > JBDUCV01. The sequence goes on along the minus strand of JBDUCV010000037.1, from coordinate 1,683 downwards.
TCGTCGGTTCGGCGTTGGTGCGCTGCCTGCTGGAATCACCCGATGCTGGCGGGATCCGGGCCGTCCGGGCGCTTGCTTCGGACCTTGCTGCCGGAGTCCGGCGCCGCTGACAGGATGACCGGCGTAGCACCCCGCCGCCGGCGACCAGCCGTCACGGCAACAGCAGCAGCTTGCCGGTCGTGCGACGGCTGGCGAGATCGTCGTACGCCTGAGCCGCCTGTTCGAAGGGGTAACGGCCACCGATCTCAACTCGCAGTGCGCCGTCGGCGATCCAACGCAGCACCTCGCCGCCGCGCCAGAGCAGTTCGTCGCGCGTGGCGATGTAATGCACCAGCGTCGGACGGGTGACGAAGAGCGAGCCCGCCGAGTTCAGCCGCTGCAGATCGAAAGGAGGCACCTGCCCGCTCGATCCGCCGAAGAGGACCAGCATGCCGCGCGGCGCCAGCGAGTCGATCGAGGCGTCGAACGTCGACTTGCCCACGCCATCGTAAACCACCGTCACGCCGCGATCTCCGTTCACCCGGCGAATCTCAGCAGCCAGCGCCTCAGACTCAGGGAAGGATGTGTAACGGATCACCTCGTCGGCGCCAAGGGCCCGCGCCTTGGCCTCCTTTTCCGCGCTCGACACCGTCGCGATCACGCGAGCACCCCGTGACCTGATGAGCTGCACGAGGAGCTGGCCGACGCCACCCGCGGCGGCGTGCACGACTGCGGTGTCACCGGACTGCACCGGATAAGTCGACGTCACCAGATAGTGCGCGGTCATGCCCTGCAACATGGCTGCGGCAGCAAGGTCGGGGGCCACCTTATCGGGCACCAGCACGGCTCTGTCGGCTGGGATGTTCACGACGGAAGAGGCGCTGCCCGGCACCGACGCCCAGCCCACGATGTCGCCGACGGTAAATCCCGAGACGCCCAGGCCGACGGCGGTGACCGAACCGGCGCCCTCGTTGCCGGCGACGAACGGCGTCGGCGTCGGGTAGACGCCTTGCCGCTGGTAGATGTCGATGAAGTTCACGCCCGCGGCGGCCAGCTCCACCTGCAATTCGCCAGGCCCGGGATCAGGCGCCGAGCGCTGCTCGACGGCCAGCACCTCGGGACCGCCGGGCTCGGTCACAACCAGGGAACGTGCTCGAAGGTCGGTCATGGCGCCAAACCTAGCGAGCGGGCTCGTCTACGGTTGCGGGGTGCAGCTGCAGGCCGCAATCCCGAGTCCCACGCACAGCGTGTGGCACCTCGGACCGCTCCCGGTCCGTGCCTACGCGCTATGCATCGTTGCGGGCATCTTCGTGGCGCTCGCCGTCACCGCGCGGCGATGGCGGACACGCGGGGGGGCCGACGAGGACATCTGGGACGTCGCCGGGTGGGCGATCGGCTTCGGAATTGTCGGAGGCCGGCTCTACCACGTGATCACCGATGCCGAGAAGTACTTCGGCAAGGGCAAGCACCCGATCGACGCACTTAAGGTGTGGGACGGAGGTCTGGGCATCTGGGGCGCGATTGCGCTTGGTCTGCTCGGGGCATGGATCGGTTGCCGCCGCAAGGGCATCCGGCTCACGGCGTTCGCCGACGCCGCGGCACCTGGGGTCGCCGCGGCGCAGGGGATTGGCCGGCTGGGCAACTGGTTTAACAACGAGCTCTACGGCGGCCCGACCAGCGTGCCGTGGAAACTGCAGATCCACT